>RDYZ01000185.1 GCA_004293855.1 Oscillatoriales cyanobacterium
TGCACGATCGGTTCGATCATTCTGGCCGTTTCCACCCTACCGTTCCTGTTTAACGCCGTGTATTGCTGGTTCTGGGGCGAGAAAGCGCTACCGAACCCGTGGAATGCCCTGACCTTGGAATGGCAAACCAGTTCGCCGCCAATCATCGAGAACTTCGAGGAAGAGCCGGTGTTGTGGTCGGGTCCCTACGATTACGGTATTGACTCCGAACCGGAGGAAGATACGCGATCGGTGGCTGAGCTACTGGCTGAAGTCAAAGCCGAGATGTAATCCCGCGAACGATCTACGCAAAACCTCAAGTCGTGAGTCGGTCATCTGTTGTGGCGGTCAGGCTAGACCGCCACAACGTGCCGATTCCATTTCATCCCAACGCAGTTTTTAGGATACGCACTATGCAAACCACCGCTGACACCACTCAAGAACACAGCGCGATCGCGGTTGAACAGGCTCACGGCCACGGCGACCACCCCGACCATCGCCTGTTTGGCATGGGAGTTTTCCTGTTTGCCGAGGCGATGATTTTCCTGGGTTTATTTGCCGCCTATCTCACCTTTCGATCGGTGGCGGAAGTTTGGCCACCAGCGGGTACGCCTGAACGTGAATTGCTGTTACCGGGTATCAACACGATCATCCTGATTTCGAGCAGTTTTGTGATGAATCGCGGTAACCAAGCGATTAAGCAAGACGATGTCAAAGGGATGCAATTCTGGTTCGGGTTGACGGCAGCACTCGGGGCGATTTTCCTGCTTGGGCAAGGGTATGAGTACTACACCAACACCTTTGGGCTAACCGATAATCTGTTTACCAGTACGTTTTATGTGCTGACGGGTTTCCACGGTTTGCACGTGATGTTCGGCCTGTCGCTGATCCTGTTGGTGTTGCTGCGATCGCGCACCCCCGGCCACTACAGCAGCACGTCACACTTCGGCATCGAAGCCTCGGAACTCTACTGGCACTTTGTCGATGTGGTCTGGATCGTCCTGTTTTTAATTCTCTACATTTTGTAGGTTGAATTGTTTGGTGTATCCATCATTCCCACGCTCTGCGTCCTGTGAACTCGTAACGCAGACAGGGAAAACGCATACTCCCAAAACAAATGGATTGATCGATGAAAGCGATAGGAGATCGCGGGCGCATGGCCATGCGCCCGACGATCAATCGACACACGATCGAGCTAAAGCACGTATGCGTTTGCCCTGGTAACACAGAGCATCGAGAAACACGTTCCTGCCGACACAAAGCAGAGAAACGATAGAGACGCCAAGCGTCGGAACGATCAAACCCGTTGATCCGTGGCAAGACTTGAGAGCCGGAACCTCGGGTTAACTAAGTTCGCGGCGACCTTCGAGCGCACGAGCAAGGGTAATCTCATCGGCATATTCCAGATCACCACCCATCGGCAGACCAAACGCAATCCGTGTTACCCGTGCGAACGGACGTAGCAGTTGACCGAGATACATCGTTGTGGTCTCACCTTCCACACTCGATCCGATCGCCAAAATCACCTCCGACACCTCCCCCCGGCTCACCCGCTGCATCAAAGGCTGAATGTGAAGCTGCTCCGGGCCAATACCGTCCATTGGTGAAATTACCCCGCCCAACACGTGATATTTGCCGCGAAATTCCCGCGTTTTTTCCAGGGCGATCACGTCGCGGGAGTCTTCAACCACACAAATCGTTTGCGGCTCCCGGCGAGGGTCGCGGCAGATGTCGCAGGTGGGATCTGCCGACAGATGAAAACAAGTTTGGCAAAGACCCACCTTTTGGCGGGCTTCTAGCAAGGCTTCGGCCAGCGCGGTGACCTCCGCCTCAGGACGTTTGAGAATATGGAGTGCGAGACGCTGGGCGCTTTTGGGGCCGATGCCGGGTAAACGTTGGAATTGCTCGATCAGGCGAGCGAGGGGACGAGTATAGATGGGAACCTCCACGATCGCTGGTTCGTTAGTGATGACGGCGTAGACAATCCGTTGGAACGCTCAAATATAGCAGTTGAGCCGCGATCGCCTCTATGTAATCTCAAGCCTGACGTGATATTGAAAATCGTACAGCAA
>RDYZ01000186.1 GCA_004293855.1 Oscillatoriales cyanobacterium
AAGGGCGATCGCAACTGGAGTTGAACGATGATGTCGTGGCGGACGCGATCGGTGGCGGTGGCGGTGAGTGCCGTAACGGGAACTTCGGGGTAACGTTGGCGCAGCAAACGGAGCTGGCGGTACTCCGGGCGAAAGTCATGGCCCCAGGAGGAAACGCAATGGGCCTCATCGATTGCAAAGCCGCCGATGCCGATGCTATCCCGGAGGCGATCGAGCAAATCCAGAAAGCTATCACTTAATAAGCGTTCGGGGGCGACGTAGAGCAGCCGCACCTCTCCCCGCAAGACGGCCTGAATTCGCTGCAAACTTTCCTGACCGTTCAGGGTGCTGTTTAAAAAAGTGGCGCGAATGCCGTTCGCTTGCAGGGATTGCACCTGGTCTTGCATCAGGGCGATCAGGGGCGAGACCACGATCGTGACGCCCGCTCGGACGATCGCCGGGAGTTGATAACACAGGGATTTTCCGCCACCCGTGGGGACGATCGCCAGGATGTCACCGCCCTGAAGCGATCGCTCGATGATTTCCCGTTGTCCGGGTCTAAAGGCGTCATGCCCAAAGGTTTGTTTCAGGATGCGATCGAGGTGGCGATCGTGATCCGGGTGTGGGGTGTGGGGTGTGGGGTGTGGGAAATCAGCGGACGGCATGACGGGAAGGGCAAAGCTAGGGCAAACAGCCAGATTACACGGTCATCTAGCTGCAAGGGTTTGCTTTTTAGGATACTGGCTGGCCGGGTGCAGGGTTAATCGCTTCTATAATCGGATTGCGGTGGTGTTTGGCCCTGGGAGGATACACGGATGAATGCGATCGAGATTGAAGCGGCGGTGTCGCAGTTGGTGGTGGAACCGTTTCAGCCTGAGGAGTTTCCGTTTGCGTTTCTTGAGGCGTTTGGCAATAAGCCGACGACGATTAAGCGGTTACGCAGTGTTAAGGGTGGCTCGAATCAGTCGGATGTGGGCGGGGTGTTGCAGCGCAATAATATTCACCTAAAGGTGTGCGATCGCGGCCAGGTCACGGCGACGTTAACGGCGTTGCGGGACAGTGCGGCGACGCGGAAGTATAAGGCGAAGTTTGTCCTGGCGACGGATGGGGAAATGCTGGAGGCGGAGAGTCTGGCGGATGGGGATGTGGTGGCCTGTGCGTATCGGGAGTTGGCGGATCAGTTTGGGTTTTTCTTGCCGTTGGCGGGGATTACGACGGTTCAGCAGATTCGGGAAAATGCGTTTGATATTAAGGCGACGGGGCGGTTAAATCGGCTCTATCTGGAGTTGCTGAAGGATAATCCTGATTGGGGTCAGCGGCAGGATGAGTTTAATCAGTTTATGGCGCGGTTGATCTTCTGTTTTTTTGCGGAGGATACTGGCATTTTTTCGGAGGGATTATTCACACGCACGATCGCCGAAATGACTGCCGGAGATGAACTGAACACCCATGAAATTATTTCAGAGTTGTTTCGGGTAATGGCAACGCCTGCGGATCAGTGGGACAAGCAAAAGATTAAAAATTGGGTACAAAAGAAAAATTTTCGCTATGTGAATGGGGGGTTGTTTTCGGGTTCGATCACTGTGCCGCGTTTCAGTAAGATTGCCCGATCGTATTTGCTCCATGTGGGAAATCTGGACTGGAAAAAGATCAACCCTGATATTTTTGGCTCGATGATTCAGGCGATCGCGGATGAGGAGGAGCGGGGCGCGTTGGGGATGCACTATACGAGTGTGCCGAATATCCTGAAGGTGCTGAATCCGTTGTTTTTGGATGATCTTCGCGCTCAGTTAGAGGCGGCGGGAAATAATGGGCGTAAGTTGTTGAATTTACGGAAGCGGTTGGCGAATATTCGGGTGTTTGATCCGGCTTGTGGTTCGGGTAATTTTTTGGTGATTGCGTATAAGGAGATGCGGGCGATCGAGGTGGAGCTTAATCGGCGATGCGGTGAACCGGAGCGGGAGTCTGAGATTAATATCGAAAATTTTCGGGGGATTGAGATTCGGCATTTTGCGGCGGAGGTGGCGCGGTTGGCGTTGGTGATTGCGGAGTATCAGTGTAATGTTT
>RDYZ01000187.1 GCA_004293855.1 Oscillatoriales cyanobacterium
TAGAGAATAATTCTGGAAGACCACCATGCGATCGGGGCCGGGACGATTCACCCGCTGACCCTCTAAAACCACCATTCCACCCGACGGAGTATCGAGTCCTGCGATCGCATTTAATAGGGTCGATTTACCACAGCCGGAGTGACCAATTAGAGAGATAAATTCGCCTTTCTTAATTTCTAGATCAATGCCATTCAGTGCAAGATATTCATTACCGTTTCCCAAGGTAAAGCGTTTCTCGAGATTATCAACAATTAGAAATGGCTGAGTTGGAGTTGTAGTCGGTTGCATAGGGTTTACGGCTCCTGTGGGATAAATCATATATACAGTCTGGCGAGAATACCTAACAAAGGTGAAAAATGATCGAAATATAGAACTAGCGAATCGAGAACATATAGTCAGTTCAATCAGGTTTAGAACCTATCGAGAGCGTTGAGCGGAGTCATTGGCGTAGCCTTCGCACAGCGAATAACGCGATTTTTGAGTCAATAGAAACTAGAACAGGGTCAATAGGTCTCGTGTTTTGTTGAACCGACTATACGTTTGACCGGATCAAAATCATCCGTTTTAAATCGGAGGGAACCTCTCAATAGAAGTTCCCTTAAAGCTGCGTTAGTCCGGAACGATGGCTTGCTGTAGCGCGGCCATAGCTCGGTCTAAAATTAAGCCAACAGCACCGATATAAACCACACCCAGAATGATTTCGCTAATGTAGTTTTGCTGGTATGCATCCCAGATAAAGAAGCCAATACCCAGGGTTCCACCGATCACAATCTCAGCCGCAATAATCGCCAGCCAGGACAAACCGATCGCAATTCGTAGCCCGGTAAAAATGTAGGGAAGAGCGGACGGAATCAGGATTTTGAGGAAGAACGTCTTGTTGTTGAGCTGTAGAACTTGACGAACATTAATGTAGTCCTGAGGGATTTGTTTAACACCCACCGTGGTGTTAATCAGAATCGGCCAAACAGCCGTGATGAAGATGACGAAAATTGCGGCAATTTCTGGCTGTTGAAAGGTGATCAGGGCGATCGGAACCCACGCCAGGGGAGCAATCATCCGCAGAAATTGAAAGAGCGGATCTAAGGCACGATCGAGGGCCGGAGAGAGTCCGACAACGATACCGAGGCTAATACCGACGATCGTAGCCAGGATGTATCCTTGCATAACGCGCACTAAGCTCGCTGCGGTTTGCCAAAATAAACCTTTATCAAGTCCCCCGAGGTCATAAAACGGGTAGAGCAAGAGGGTGCGAGTGCGATCGTCAGTCCAGACACTGAGGGGGCCAGGTAAACGTGAGATTCCAGACCAGGCAAAGAGTTGCCAAAGGATTAGAAATCCCACAATACCTAAGACCGGCAGGAGTAAGTTCGGGGATATTTTTTGAACGGTTTTTAGCAGCGGATTAGAGGACGATCCAGGCCGACGGCTGCGAATAGTAGAAGGGGTCATATCTGCGTACAAGGGGGATGAAGAGATGAGGAAATTCAGAGGTCACCAGTCAGGGTTCTTTAGGCCCAACCATTAGCCGACTGAGAAGACTCGTTTCGCACGACTGACCGCACGAATTTGAACGCTGTTGAGGTAATCTTGAGGCTTTTCCGGGTCAAATTGAACACCGTCAAAGAAGGTTTCCACTCCCCGCGATGTAGCACTTGGGATATCACTAAAACCAGCTTCCTGGGCTGCTTCTTTCCAAATATCCTCGCGATTGACTTGGTCGATGATCGTTCGGGCTTTATCGATCGTCCAGCCATAATCCCGGTGAAATCCCCAACGCATGGTTTCTGTGAGGAACCACAGATCATGACTCTTGTAAGGATAAGAAACACTGCCTACCGGATCTTTCCAGTACAAGGGACCACGATTAAAGTCATTAATGGCAGGTTTACCATCACCCATTTCATACTGACCCGAGTAGGGAGGAGTCAAAATTTCAGAGGGAATATTAAAGAAGTTACGACCCGAAACAATTTGTACGAGTTCGGCACGATTCTCGGGCTGATCGCACCATTGTTGAGCTTCCATCAAACCCTTAAG
>RDYZ01000254.1 GCA_004293855.1 Oscillatoriales cyanobacterium
TCATGATGCGGATGAAGCCGCCTAGCTTGGTCTTGGTTGGTATTTAGTGTGGCAAAAATGTTTTAGGGGTGACGGGCGTCCATGGTGACGCCTTTTTTTATGGTTAAAACGGATGTGCGGCTCGGTTCTCGCAACGTGCAATCGAGTTAAGACAGGATTTACGATCGACCGTAGTGCCGCCATCACCCCTTGTAACTCGACCTTGCACCGCGTTGGCGACGGGTCTGAGGTTAAACGATCGAGTCTTGACCGAATCCGAGGCATCTTAGACGAAACCGTTAGTAGGGCTGGGTAAAGCGTTTAGAATAGGTAAACCTCAATACAGAATTGATCGGACAGGTCTGGCGGACAGACGGTGTGAGCCCCAACGGGGGGCTTCGATCAACCTCTGTTACGACCTTAACGTCCATCACAGTCTTTCTTTGCTTCAACAGCTTCACAACACTATGGTCTTGGCGCAGCACGGCATCGTAAACAATACCCACATCGAGAACTACAAGGTTCTGCCGACGCCGAATGACATTAAAAGCGAGCTGCCACTCACCGATCGTGCAGAGCATACGGTACTGGACTCGCGCCGCCAGCTCGAAAATATTCTCGATGGCAATGATCCGCGTAAATTCGTTGTGGTGGGTCCTTGCTCGATCCATGACCCGGAAGCCGCTCTCGATTATGCGCGTCGCCTCAAGCCCCTGGCCGATCGTGTCAAAGATAAGCTCTTGGTTGTCATGCGGGTTTACTTTGAAAAACCACGTACCACGGTGGGCTGGAAAGGTTTGATTAATGATCCGGATATGGATGACTCATTCCACGTGGAGAAGGGGTTACGTTTGGCGCGTAAGCTGCTGCTGGAGATTGCCGAATTGGGTTTACCCTCAGCAACCGAAGCCCTTGACCCGATCGTGCCGCAATACATCAGCGATCTAATTGCCTGGTCGGCGATCGGCGCTCGGACGATCGAATCCCAAACTCACCGTGAAATGGCGAGCGGTCTTTCAATGCCAGTGGGCCTGAAAAACGGCACAAACGGCAGTATCGATGTGGCTTTGAATGCCCTCAAAGCGGCTCGTGGCGCTCACAGTTTCCTCGGCATTAATGCGGATGGTCAGGTCAGCGTTTTCAACACCAGCGGCAACAACTACGCCCACATTATTCTCCGGGGCGGCAAACAGCCGAATTATCAAGCCGATGCAATCCGTGAGGTGGAAGCACAGATCACGGCAGCGGGTTTGACGCCGCGTTTGGCGATCGATTGCAGCCACGGTAATTCCAGCAAGGATCACAACCGTCAAGGTGCGGTGATGCGCGATGTGGTGGATCAAGTGCGGGCGGGCAATACGTCGATCGTCGGCATGATGCTCGAATCGAATCTGTTTGAGGGCAATCAAAGCCTGACGGAGGATCTCAGTCAGCTTCGTTACGGCGTTTCGGTGACGGACAAGTGTATTAACTGGGAAGACACCGAAGCGTTATTGCTCGATGCCCATGCAAGCCTCTAGACTTTGAGGGCTAGATTTTGGGGTTGGGAGTTCGGGGTTAAGGTTCTGGGGTTGAAATTCTGGGGTGGGCGATGCTCATCCCAGAGCGACAACTGACGATCGACACCCGGCCCAACTCTTCCGTTTTTCCTGTTCTGACGTCTTAATCCTTGTCCCCCCAAACGCCAACGATCCCGATCGCGACGATCGCCCCACGCTCAACCTCCGACGTCCCGACCGCCAAACTGATCGAACTGTTTTCTGCCATCCAAGGCGAAGGCGCGAACTGTGGTACGCGCCAAATTTTTCTGCGGTTTGCCTTTTGTGACCTGCGCTGCCACTACTGCGACAGCGCCCACACCTGGACGGCTCCGGAGACCTGTGCGATCGAGGCCACTCCCGGCCAGCGCGATTTTGAAATCCAGGCCAATCCGGTGACCCTCGATCGTCTGCTGGACTGGATCGATCGACAGAATCGTCCACGTCTCCACGACAGCATTAGTATTACTGGCGGCGAACCGTTACTACACGCCACCTTCCTCAAAACGTTGCTTCCCCAGCTCAAACAGCGCACGGGCTTACCGATCTATCTGGAAACCGGCGGCCATCGCCCCGAATTGCTCGATGGTTTGCTGGAACATTTAGACACGATCGGCATGGATGTCAAACTGCCCAGCAGCAGTGGCGAACAGCGCTGGAGCGCACACGCAGCATTTTTGCGTCGGTGTGTGGCGTCCAGCACCGAGGGTTCCGGCCCCCAGGTGTTTGTGAAAACGATCATCTCCGCAGCCACAACGGACGACGAAATCGCCCAGATTGGTGCGATGGTCAGCACGATCGATCCACAAATTGCCGTATTTCTCCAGCCGGTAACCCCACTGGCCACGGATTTACGCGATCGCAACCAAGCCCTCCGCTCCGATCTCTATCAGCACCAACTCGCCCCCACCCCACAACAGGTGCTTGACTGGCAAACCCAACTCAAGCAGCACCTGAATGATGTGCGCGTCATTCCCCAAACGCACAAAATGCTAGGGCAGCTTTAAGCACCCAAGGTTCATCGCTGGTGTGTCTAGAACCATAGGGGCGCGATCGCCCCGCAACCGAAGAGAAAACCGCCGAGAAAATGCATCCGAACGGCGATAAATTTGCAGTCACTGACCCGCTCCGGGCGATCGTGATTTTCACCCACATGACGGCAAAGCTGGAGCGCGAGGGGGACACTGAGCAGCATCACCAATGAGGCCGGATGCAGTGCGCCCCACAGAACCCCCAGCACAGGGGCAAGATAAATCGCACCACAGATCCAGGGCAGCAACTGCGCACCACGCTGGGTTCCGAGACGGACGATCGGCGATCGTTTCCCCGCTGCGATGTCGTCGGCCACCTGATGGAAATGGGAACAGAATAAAATCAGGCTGGTGGCAAGACCGATCGCGATCGCCGCAACCCCAAACCCGAAAAGATTCGTCGCTGAGGTGAGCAACGGCGACCAGCTTCCTGTTTGGCTGTAGTAGGCGGCAGCCAGGGCCATCGGACCAAAGGTTAAGAAGCAGATAATTTCGCCGAGCCCTTGATAGCCCAGACGAAACGGTGGCCCTTGGTAGGTATACCCCAGGAAGCACGCCAGAGCGACGATCACGATAATGGTCGGGTCCTGCTGCATCCAGGAGAGGGAGCAAACCCCAGTCAGACCCGCCCCGAGGAAGCCATTCGCCAACCAAAAAATTAGCGACTTATTGCCGGTTAAATTCACAATTGAATGGGCTTTATTTCGATCAATTCCGGTGTCAGAGTCAAACACATCATTGGTTAAATTCAACCACGCGATAATGGCAATGGCTGACATTAAAAATAGTAGTAATGACTCAAGTTTGAGCGGTGCATCCTGGCCGATCGCGATCGCACTTCCCACCCAAATTGGAATGACCGCAACCGTATACATCGGTGGCTTAATGGCCGCTAACCAAAGTTTTGATTGTTCCGGTGATTTTGTCGTTGAAACCATAAAAATAGATGTTTTAGATTATCAAAAACGAGCGATCCCATTGAGATTATTAAAGATACATTCTTCAATTTCAGACCTAATCCCCTCGAATCAATTTAAGTAACGCGAGGGATCTCAGATTATTCGATCGGCCAATATTATAAATACCCCCCCACGGAATTGGGTAGCACCCTCTAGATTGTCGTAGCATCGAGGGGTTGTAACGTCGATCATTCCGGCCTTGACATGACAATGTTAGATTATCGTTTAGAGCGATACGGGCTGCTACGTCTCGATTTAGAGCGAATCAGGCAAGCGCTCTACTTTTACAAATCGTCAGATTGTTTTCTGTGTTTTTAATAATTCTTTACATCAATATGGTTTATGCCTGTTCAATCCAGTTTTGCTGATTCTCTGGCTGGCTGTCAGGCACTCGAATCGTTTTTAGAGGAGGGTCGGCAGTTGGCCGATCACTTACGAACGGATCGATATGTAAGCCTTGCTTTTGATAGCCCAAATTTCGACCCACTCGCCATTTTACAACAGTTGGAATATGGAGATCAGCTAACATTTTATTATGAGAATAAATCTGAAAAATTAGCGATCGCCGCCATTGATCACGTCGCTTTATTTGAGTCGGATCAATCCGATCGTTTTAAATCGGCCCGTCAGTTTTCCGAGCGTTGTTTTGCCAATAGCCTCAGTTGGAATCCCCTGGGTTTGCCCTACGGAAAGCCTCATCTGTTTTGTGGATTCACATTTTTTAATCGGGATCGTCAACACGATCGAACCTTTCCCAGTAGCACGCTGTTTTTACCGCGTTGGCAAGTCACTCGTCACGATCGCGGTACGACCATTGTGCGGAATGTGGTGGTGCGTGGTTCGACCCAGGTGGGAGCTTTAGCCCAGGAGGTGTGGGGCGAAATTGCGGCGTTGATGCGATCGCGTCATCGGGTGATTCCGGCCATCGGGTCGCGGGATCGTCGAGTGGATCGACACAATATTGATCGATTCAAGGCGACCGTTACCGATGTCCTCAAGACAATCGAGCGAGGTCACCTGAATAAAGCGGTGCTGTCCCATGCGGTGGATCTGACCGCCCCTCAAGCGTTTGATGCGGTTAATTCCTTACAAAATTTGCGCCGTCGTTACGGGGATTGTCATCTGTTTTCGATCGGGAACCGCTGGGGGCAACGCTTTATTGGCGCGAGTCCAGAGCGACTGTTTGCGATTCGTCAACGTCGATTAGTGGCGGATGCCCTGGCGGGTTCAGCACCGCGCGGCACAACGGCCTTAGCCGATGTGACCTATGCCGAGGAGTTGCTATCGAGTCCAAAGGAGGTGCGCGAGCATCGGGTTGTGGTCGATTTTTTGCTCGATCGCCTGCGGGACTTAGGCATGACGCCAGAGCCGATTAAACCGATTCGCCTGCTGCAATTGTCCAATATTCAACACCTGTGGACGCCCATCTATGCAGACCTAACGGCCAATATTCACCCGTTACAAATCGTCGAGCGTTTGCACCCAACGCCTGCGGTAGCCGGATCGCCGCAGTCGATCGCCTATCGTGAAATCCGTCGTCACGAACAGTTTGATCGGCTGTTATTTGCGGCTCCGATCGGCTGGTTTGATGCGGAGGGCAATGCAAGTTTTTTGGTGGGCATTCGATCGGCGTTGCTGGATGGGTGTCGGGCACGCTTGTACGCCGGGGCGGGGATTGTGGCCGGATCGCAGCCCGATCGAGAGTTAGCAGAAATTGAACTCAAGCTCCGAACGACCATTAATTCCTTGGTGTAGTTTGCGGCGGGGAATGGTTGCCGATCGGGCCACAACTCCGATTTGGGGTCGTGGTTTACGTTGGGTTTCGATTGGGTTTTCCCGGCTGGCGTAGACCCGATCGCCTCGTTACGATCGTCGTACACTACGATCGCCGCGACTGCTCGCGAGATTTTCTATCCCCAACGACCATGCCGAAAGACGAAGCCTACTGGAAGCGCAAACTTGAGGAACTCGAAATCGATATGTCCTCAAAAACGACGCAAAAATCTGCGATACCCAACCCCACACCCGCTAGCAATCCCACCTCTCAACCCTCTGAAGCCCCCACACTCCAAGGGATTTATCAGCAATCCCGCGCCTGGTTTGAGACCCTGCCGACGCCGGGAAAAGGAGCCGTCATCCTCGGAGGGAGTATCCTCGCCCTATCGGTGGTGCGAACCCTGGTTCAGGTGGTAACCTTTAGCCTCAGTTTTGGGCTGTTTCTGGTGTTGGCCTACGGAGCCTATCGCTTTTTCTCGAAAGCCAATTCTGATCATTGATGCATCTCTCGGTTCCGAGATTCGCCCCATGCCGTTGCTGCCGGAGGACGATCGCCCCACCTCCGGTTCAATTCGTCTCGTCTAACCGGTTGATCTCTCCGGTCCTTTCGAGTTGTGGGCATCCACCGTTCGGCAAGGTCGATCGTCAGATCCAGACCGCTTAAGGAAACGTTCGGACGGTCAGAGATTGAAGTACCATAGCCCTAGTCCGACGGGTAGAACCGCGACCTCCAACTCTACAACCGAGTGAGGCATGAAACGACGGCGATTTTTAATGCAGACGGCGCACACATTAGCGGCGATCGGACTGACGGAGTTTGGTGTCGGTAACATCGAAATCGGGCGATCGTCACCGTCATGGCAGGCGATGGCCGCGAATGCCACCGGTCGCCGCGTGGCTCTACTGGTGGGGATTAATCATTACCAGTCATCCAATTCCGTGATTAGTCCTCTGGTGGGATGTCACCAGGATACGGAGTTACAGCAGCAGCTTTTACAGCACAGTTTTGGGTTTCCCGCCGACCAGATTACGACGGTATTGGATGACGCGGCGACGCGGGAGCGATTGGAAGCCGAACTGCAACAGCTCGCGGCGATCCTCAAACCCGAGGATTGTTTTGTCCTGCACTTCAGTGGGTATGGGACCCAGTTAACACCGTCGGTTGATCCCGAAGCGGAGAATATTGATCCAGCACCCGCACCGATCGAACGGGCGATCGTCATGGCCGATGCGATCGCGCTGTCCCTCAGTGATCTCGGTGAACGTCTGCGATCGCTGCCCACCAGTCATGTCATCGCCACGATCGATGCGAGCTACACACCACCCACCGCCTACCGTCAGGATGGACGCTCACGGGTGTTACCCGAGGCGATGGTCACTCGGCCTGACGGCGATCGCACGACCTTACCCGTCCGATCCCAGACGCCCACCCCCCGCCGTGATCCCGCGTCCGGCCCGCCGATCATTACCTACGATGACAGTGGACTCTCCACCGAGCGGCGTTGGTCTGATTTTGATGCAGGAGTCCTGACCTATCTCCTCACCCAAAGCCTGTGGCATCTTGGTAGCGCGTCTAATTGGGGAGCGGCGCTGACGATGACCCGCGAACATTTAGAACAATCCCTCAGCGCATCGCCTGCGAGCCAAGCACAACCTCATCAGACGATCGAGCCATTCGGGAATCGCGCGATCGACCTAGGCCTCGTGCCAACGACGCCGAGCAGTGCGATCGGTTCGATCGTGTCCCAAAACACCGATCACTTGGGGGATCTAGAACTATGGCTCGGTGGGTTACCGCCCACCGTGCTGTCAAGCTACACCACGGGGTCGATCGTTACGGTGGATCGATCGACGATCGCGCCTCCCCCCAGTCTGTCCCCCAGCGTCCCCGGCCTCACCTCTACCAACCCAACCCAACCCAACCCAAACCCCTCTAACTCGATTCTCACCCCGGCCTCATCTCCCGCTCCACTCAACCAGGCCAGCGCCGCCGATCCCTCGACTCCGTTAACCGCACCCCCTGGAAGCACACCAACGGATCAGGAAGCGGATCATCGAGATTTGTGGCTGCGTGTGGATCGCGATCGAGGCTTACGCCGCACCGCCCACGGGCTCCAACCCATTACCGAAAATCTTCTGGAGCGTCCGATTTTTGAAGTGGTGCGGGTGATCCCGCGATCCGTTTCACTCGGGGTGGCGCTTGAACCGCACCTGTCCCGGATCGAGCGTGTGGATGCAACCAGTGCCTTCTCAGGATTACGGGGAATTGAGGCGATCGCCAGTCCCGATCGGGAAGCGGATTGCTGGTTTGGTTGCACCACCGATTGCGACACGACGGCCGCCACTGGGGGATTTGAAACGCTGCCCCTGACCTCTGGTCTCAGTCCAGATTCTCCCGCCACAACCAGCGAATCCGAGGGCAGCGGACACCAGCGTTACACTCTGCTAGCTTTTGATCGGCAGCCCATTTTTGACTGTCCCTTGGAACCGGATGAAGCGATTAAGCGCACCATCCGACGCTTGCAGCCGCGTTTACAAGATCTTCGTGCCTTTAAAATGTTGGCGGCCACGGAAAATACCACCGTCTCCATGCTGAAGGTGCGCTTGACCTACGGTTTGGCACAAACCGATCCCACGGAACCCGATCGCGGTCTCCGTCGCACCCTTCAAACCGCTGGGATCGCAACCCCCAGCCCAACCCGCGATCGTCCAACGCTCGAATTACCGGCGGGCAGCCGCATTCAGTACCGTCTTGAAAATCTGAGCGATCAACCGCTGTTTTTTATCCTGGTGCGCCTCGATGCGTGCGGTCGCTTGACGATACCGGATACGGACGAGCGCATGATTCGTGCGCGTCAAGTGCTGACGGTTCCGGAACGCCCGGAAGCCACCGCTTGGAATGTGGAGCGTGATCTCGGCTTGGTGCGTTTGTTTGCCATCCTCAGCGATCGCCCCTTTCAGCAGGCCCGCGATCACCTCATTCGGAACCACGCCACGGGATCGCGGGATCTGTCGCGGGAATCGGAAACCTACGATCTCTCTGGCGAAGTTGCAGAAGCGCTGGTGGCAGATCTCGATCGCGCGAGCCGCGATCGTCTTCCCGGTCTGGAGTTTGCAGCGGATACCTACGCTCTAGATGTGCGACGTTGGGCGACGTTACCGCTGTTGTACCGCATTGTTTAAGCCCCACTTCGCAACATGCCAGGGTTCCATAGATAAAAATGACGATCGCTGCCCCCATCGATCGCCCGATCTCGACCCTGTCCAGCTTGTCTAACCATATGCCCTACAGTGAGTTTGAACGACATCACGACGCTGCACACCTGGACCCGACGGACTTTTTCAGGTGGTACGATCGCGCCCGTCAGCAGGGGATCGTGGCTGAGGTGCCTCCCTTAGAACTCGATTGGCTCGTGCTACAGCTCACGTCTCTGGATCGGTTGGCGCTGCGCTTGCGATCGGTGTCGATCGCCACGATTCCGGCTGCAATCTCCCTATCCGAATTTGAGCAGCGCTGGCAACAACGGTGTTGGGATCGTGTTCCCGTGCAGTATCTGGCGGGCTTTACCACCTGGCGATCGTTTGATCTGCGGGTGACTCCAGATGTGTTGATCCCACGCCCGGAAACGGAGGCGATCATCGACCTGGCGATCGAGGCGGCTGGAAATTGCCTCGATGGTGATTGGGTTGATTTGGGAACGGGGAGCGGCGCGATCGCCATTGGTTTGGCACGGGAGCTGGCGGCACGGCAGGCGATCGCCAGGGTACATGCCAGTGATCTGAGTGACGCGGCCTTGGCGATCGCTCGTCAAAATGCAGCGGATTGTGGTGTTGCCGATCGCATTCAGTTTTATCAGGGATCATGGTTTGAGCCGTTTCAGCATCACCATCCCCACCTCACCTTTCGCGCCGTGATCAGCAATCCACCCTATATCCCAGCGGCAACTGTGGATCAGCTTGCCCCGGAGGTTCGCGATCGTGAGCCACGCCTTGCCCTCGACGGCGGCGAGACCGGTTTCGACGGTTTATCGGTGCTGATCGATCAGGCTCCACCCTGGCTGGAGCGGGATGGAATTTGGCTCGTGGAGCACGAAGCGCGTCAGGGGGCTGCATTGCGCGATCGGCTCAGCCAACGCGGCTATCGTGAGGTGCGAACTGTGCAGGATTGGGCCGGGTTGGATCGATTTGCGATCGCCCGTGCACCGATCTAATGTTTTGGCTGGCGAGAACGGTCAAGACTTGGCATTCCAGCTATCATCGGCCTGATCGATTTTGTCCGTC
>RDYZ01000188.1 GCA_004293855.1 Oscillatoriales cyanobacterium
CGAGGTGAATAGTCGCAACAGGTTTCGCACTGAATATCGGGATGCACAGCACAGCGTAAAAACGGCGATCGCGTGGCGTATTGACAGGCCGCATAACGATGGAAGCGAGCGCTATTGTGCCGCTGACGGGCTCGATCGCGTTCGAGACGACGACGGACGCGATCGTGGTAGATCAATCGAATACGAAGCTCGATCGAAGTCTGCATGGGGTCTGAACGGCTCTCTGAACAATCCGAGCTCATGAGCCTATTTTAAAGTGTTTCCTCCGTAGGGCTACTGATCCCGATCGTAAAATTAACGTGATTCGCTCACCGAAACCGGTGGACAGACAGCAGATCCCGAGCTAAAAAACTTGAAAACATTACGAAAATTGAAGCGATCGCCTAGAATTTGCTAGATACGCGCCCGATTGCGCCATAAATTCACCAGTTACTATGCAGCATCGATCGACGATCACCCCCCCCTTACGCGAGTCTATCGCCGATGCATCTGTGGTCGTGGCCTATTCCCTGCGTCCCTACCAACAGCAGGTCATCGACCAAGTGTGGCAATTGTGGTCGTCGCGGCTGGCGCAAAAGATTTTGCTACAACTGCCCACGGGAGCCGGGAAAACGGTCGTATTCGCCGCGATCGCCCATCGGTTCATCGATCGGGGTGCGCCGGTGTTGGTGCTCGCCCACCGTGAAGAATTGCTACTACAGGCCAAGGAAAAACTGGAACGGGTCACAGGGGAACCGGTGGGGTTAATTAAGGCCGGATACCGCGAAGACCGTGACGCACCGATTCAGGTGGCCAGTGTGGCCTCGTTGCTCAATCGACAACTGCCCCCGGCGTCGTTGGTCATCGTCGATGAGGCCCACCATTCCACCGCGTTGACCTATACCCAACTGTTTGAGCAATTTCCCGATGCGGTCATTCTTGGGGTGACGGCCACACCGGTTCGATCGGACGGTCGCGGCTTGCGTGAAATTTATGATCATCTCGTGGTCGGCCCCTCCGTCACAGGGCTGATTGACCAGGGGTATCTCAGTCCCTATCGCCTGTTTGCTGCGCCAAAAACCGTGGATACCACCGGTGTGGGTCACCTGGGCGGCGATTATAACCCGCGTCAATTGGCAAAAGCGGTCAATACGTCCCTGGTCATGGGTGACCTGATCGATGCCTGGACACGCTATGCCCACCAGAAAAAAACGGTGGTGTTTGCGGTGAATGTGGAACACAGCATGGCGATCGCAGCGGCCTATCGCGCCCACGGTATCGCCGCCGAACACCTCGACGGCAGTGTCAAAGATGCGGATCGCAAGGCGACGATCGATCGCTTTCGTTCAGGAGAAACCTTGGTTTTAACCAACTGCGGTTTATTTGCTGAAGGGTTTGATGTTCCCAGCATCGAAGCGGTGCAGTGCATTCGCCCCACCCAGTCCCTCGGGCTGTGGCTGCAAATTGTGGGGCGTAGCTTGCGACCGAGTCCCGGCAAGTCCGAGGCCATCATCATCGACCACACCGAAAACTGGATCGTCCACGGGTTACCCGATCGCCCATTTGCCTGGAGTCTCGAGGCGATCGTGCCAGGGCGCGATCGTTGGGGGGTGATGTGTCCCCACTGCCGCACCACATTTCGCCCCCAGGCCGACGCGCAAACCCTGGGCAGTTTTGAATGGTGTCCGCAGCAGCGTGAGTTTAAATCGATCGCCTATTACCATTGCCCCAACTGCGATCAACGTATGGCGATGGAATACTGGCAGGGCACGGGTGAGCCGCCCCAACCACGGGTGATCGAAACCGATCCGGAGGCGGAAATCTGGGAGATTCCGACGGATTGCAAGGTGGAGATTTTGGCGGATCTGTTCCGGTTGGTGGGATTTCAGCGCCAGGTGAAGCGTCATGTGACGTTGCAATGGTTGACCGATCGGCTGCTGCGATCGCATCCCCAGGCTGGATTTCCAGAATTACGCGAGTGTGCGCGGCTGGCGGGCATGGATGAACAGTGGGCGATTAACTGGGCGTGGCAAACTGTCGC
>RDYZ01000255.1 GCA_004293855.1 Oscillatoriales cyanobacterium
CCCGCCGACCCATCGCCAGACCCCTCTCGGCAGGCGGAACCGTCTCAGGGCTCTGGGTCGGAAGGTTTCGGCAGTTTCCACGGTACGGGGTTTGTAATTGTGGTTCCAGGGTCTAACTGAAATGCATCGGAGGATTTGAACGTCAACAGAAAATAGGCAACGGCTTCATTCTCATGATCATCTTGCGGAAAAAATCGTAAGGGCGTGGAGCGAACCCGCTGCTCGGCCTCATGGTTATTGTAGGGAGCGGGCGCATAGCCGACGATACGGCCATCTGTCGCAACGAAGACGTTATAGATCAGCTTGCGCTCAAAACAGGGGGTCCAATAGCTCGGGTCCGATCGTAGGGCACTCTGTTGATTGCGGAGTTGAACGTAAGTGAGAGACCGTAAAATTGCCAGCTCACTAAAATTTGGGGGAGAGTTTTTTTCCCGCGACGTGATCTTGAATCGAGACTTTTGGGTGATTTTGGACGTCACCTGATCGACGGCATAGCGACGATACCAGGGTTGAACCTGGATGCGATCCAAGGACTTGAACTGAACCCAAAAATCAGCCACCGGTTCACCCGGGGTGCTACGGGCTTGGGTCGCAGCCAGTAGATAGGGAGGCGTCTTTTCAAAATTAAGAATCGAAAAATAATCGTAGGCATAGATCGCGACGATATTATCGTTCGCATCGACCAACACCCGATTGACCAATGGCATTCGAGTGGTTCCCATCAATTGATTGGCTTGAACGTAATTTCTGAGTTTTTGTTCTAAAACGGCACCGTGACGATCGACAATGTCTGGATCTAAGCTTTTCAGAGCCTGAAAACCATGATCGACACCGCTATTGAGGGGCATAACACGCTGGGAGGTGAGCAGCGAAGAAAGTAACATGGCGTCATTCGCAGCATTCACATCTCCCGTCGCTTGCAACAATTCATGACAGGAAAAACTGACATTATCGTTCACAATCCGAGGATCTAACCCTTCGGTATACAAAGCACCAGAAAAGGATTCTCGAGAAGCCTGACTGGCCACCAAAATCGCCTCAGCAGCGGCCTGGAAACACTGAGAACGAAGTAGCCGCCAGGGGATAACAGCCGTCAGCAATTTTTCCTGTAATCGTGACCGATCGTCTTGGGAATTTGCCTCGGATTGGCCCGTTTGCTCCGTGTTAATGGCCTGCTGCCAAACTTCAAGTTGTTGCTGTTCCCAACGAGAAATCAACTTCTGTTCTAGTTTTTGAGCTTCAGCAAACCAATTATTGGCGATGAATAGCGATCGATCATCATCCGGACTACGGCGCATCACATTCAGATCCACAGAGGCCCACTGAGCGATCCCCAGATTGATCAGGATATCCGTCTCCAAGGCAAGCTGATCCGCCGTGATTCCAGGTTTAGAATGATGACCAATTTCTGCTGCCTGTTTCGCTCGATTGAATAAAGACAAGGCATCACTGAGCACCGCACGATCGAGTTGGCCTTGCCAGCCATTGGCTTCTAGATCGCGCCGTAGACGACTGCGTCCTAGGGAGTTATAAAACTGCGGATCGCCATTCAAAATGCCTTGCTGATAGATCTGTGCCGCTTCCTCATATTCCCCCAGCTCTTCGGTTAATCTGCCCAAGCTCAGGAGTGCCGCATTATTCTGTTCATTAAAATCAAGCGCTCTTGCGTAGCTTTTTTTCGCATCAGACCACTGTTTGACAGACTCTTGCTGCTGACCCAGATGATAGTAATAGTTACTAAAACGGTAGAGATTACTATGAAATCCATAGGAGACGAGTAACGCACTGACCGCCACCGCAAAGGTGGCCTCTTCGTGAAGATGGGTTGGAATCCCAAAATTACGCAGGGTGTCATGCAATCGATCTTTCCCCTGGTCGGTCAAGGTCCCTTGGGCCACGATCGCCAGACCCGCACCTTGGGCGATCGCCCCGACCGTCCCCAACACATCAAACCCTTGGGTCGAGAATGCTTGTACCGTCTGCGTCATAAAGGTTGCGGCCAAGGTAAGACACGCCGCCGCCCCCAGCTTCCACAGCCCATCGAGACTCGTGAAATAAGCCGGAGGGCGTGCCTCTTCCACTTCCAAGAACCACCACCAAGCCCGCTCCTCCGGCTGAATCTGATCACGGCACGCATAAACATCCGCATCACAAAAAATACTGTTCACCACATTGTGAAGTTGCCGATCGAGCTTCACCAGTTGGTCAAGCTCCTGAGCGGTGAAGCGCGGCTCCGTGACACACGCCGCTTGAATCGCATCACGGGCCAGCAAAGGTTCCAGGCGATCCACCAAGGTTAACTCGTCCGCATTCGCTTGCTGGATGCGCTCCATCGCAAGGCGATACCGTTCGAGGTGATTGTTCAAGCTCGGAAACTCCATCACGACCATGCCCCCATGACTACGAAGGTCCGACCCGTCGTACTGAGCAATGCTGTTCACGGCTCCCTAGATGGAAAACGACAGGTTTGACATTCGCTTTAAATCCTAGGATAGATAGTTATGAGTGGGCCTATCCCATCGAATTTAAATCCAAATTTTTGTGAATAACTCATCAGTCTCGCCAATCCGTACGTGGTCACGTCGTTATGATCTTGATTGGTTTCGTAGCATTATTATTCTGAATCTGATTCCCTATCATGTGGCTTTTTTAATGCTTGCAGTGCCCGAATTCTCCTCGGTCTCCACCGAGGGAAACTTTGCGACCTTGCTTGCCATTTATTTGATCATCTGTACCCCCTTACATATGCCATTAATGTTTATGATTGCGGGCTATAGCATGACCATGACGATCGCCCATAAACCTCTTCATTTATTCAGTCTTGGACGTATCCAGCGGCTAGTCATTCCTTTGGTACTTTTGACCCTAATCTTAATGCCATTGGCGACCTATGCTTTGCCCGTCCTTGCCCACATCTCGCCACCCAATCCTCCCAGTCTATCCGACTATTTTGGACGTTACTGGCCACAAATGATGGCACAATGCTTGACCGTGAGTATTACCGGCGGTCCACCTTGGTTACATTTATGGTTTGTGGCGTATTTAAGTATTATGACAGCCCTTTCTGCTCCGATTATATATCAACTTAAATCCAAGTTAATTCTGCTTCAATCAAGCTGGGAGCGATTACAAAACCAAAGTTTAAAATGGGAGTATAGTATTTTATTTGTTGCCTTTCTGGGATTTATTGCTGCATTTCTCCTGGCTCGGACTTTTCCATTCTATCGTTTTAACTTAGTGCGAGACTGGGCTTATTTTTTCTATAATGCGATCGCTTTTACTTTGGGAATTTTGCTCGTCTGGAAACCTCGGATCGCAGAACTTATTACATACTTTCGGACTCCTCTTACCATTGCGGTTGTTATCACACTCATTTTAAGACTGACGTTTGTTCTGTATTGTAGCTTGCAATTTGATGCAGACTTGCCAGAAGTTTATGCAACAAAACTGCCCGGTATGCTATACGAAGGCTATGCGGTTATCGCGGCTGCAAATACCTGGACGACACTACTCGCGCTCTGGAGCTGGGGGCAAACTCGCTGGAATCAAGCAAGCCGTATTTTGACCTATCTGAGCCAACGAAGTTATAGCTATTACATCTGGCATTTTGTTATTTTATGTATTGTCGGTCGTGAGATTGTCCGGTGGCATTGGGATGCAGCCTCAGAGTTTATGGCACTCTGTCTGACCACTGCGATCGCCACTTTTCTCGCAGATGAAATCCTCGTACAACGCTGGGCTATCGGTCGAAAACTATTTGGGATTAAGTCAATTTATAGATAACAGGCGATTTCAAATATCTGAGTCTTTTTCTCGAAAAATATTGTCCACGATCGCAGCTTTAAAGTACCGATCGGTAAGAGAAACGATATAATCAGCCCAAACTACTCGCAGCAAAACACTATGGATACCACAACGATTCGGAAGCGCATCAACACGATCGAGGAAAAGCGTTCTGTACTGCTCGATCTGCTGGAAAATGCTGATATTGGAACTCTCCGAATTGATGTTAATCAAGCACTGGAAGAAATTGATGACCTTCTCGAAGAATTTGATCGGACTTTCCCGGACTCCACAACGAACACGGGCAGTACTGGGATCGCGATCGACTAGCAATTTCTCCAAGAATATACGGACTATAAACTAAGCATCGGTCACATTCTCCGTATCATTCTAAGTATCAGAGGCTAACGAATATCAATCAAGTTGATTTCGTTAGCCTGGGACAGTCAGGACTTACGCTAACCTTTGAAGTTTTGGTAATTTTGTGTCAGTCCTGACTGCATGACGGGTTGAATTTGTTGAATGTTCGTGCGATTGGAGTCCATATTCATCGGAGAGAATCATGGTAATACCCCAATCCAATTCCACCCTAGGGAGCGATCGCCATAAAGCTCAGGGCAAAAAGCGTGACCGTTGCAGCACTGCCAACACCGAACATTAACGAGCGTAAGGGGGGAACATTCAAAATATAGAACACTGAGAACAGTAAACGAGCCGCCACAAATGCGATCGCCGCATAGGTCGCGTACGGCGAAGTGACCGACGTTACGTAGGCCATGAGTGCTGCCGCTGCAAAGGGCATAAAAGTCTCGAAAGAGTTTTGGTGAGCCCAGGTTGCACGCTGGGCGTAGGGCGGCAATCGATCGAACATGGCACGCGGCGCAGCCAGATCAAAATCAGACACGAACCGCCCATAGGCCACGACAAGATACGGAACATAGATCGCAAAGGCTGCCGCCGCGATCGCGTAGAGCAACGTATTGGGTGCGCTTAAGGACATGGAAAACCCTAGGTCATAGGTAAATTGAGTGATGCAGAGCTATCATACGGTGATCCCAGACGCGAAGTGTGCGATCGACATAACCATCAACTACCTCATGTCATATCAAGAAAAGACATATCTGCTGACCCAAAATTTGTGCTCAGAGCCACCTGCAAATTTTCGAGAGACTTGATCAGCCATTGCACCGCTTCGCGGGTTGATTGATCATAATGATCAAACAAGATTGCAAACCGTTTTTCCATATGTGGTTTAACTTTGCGACAAATGAGCAAGATTTTTAGCAAAATCGCCATTACTGCGGTCGGGCCAATATTAGAAAGTAGATCGACCAAAACATAATGATTTGGGTTTTGGGGACTTTCGACAACTAAAAAATTAATCAGTTGACTACAGGTCCGAATAATCAGAAAGTCACTTAATTTTTGATCATCTGATTGTGGCAAAATCCCCATCAAATACTGATAAAGCTTTTCGTTAAATTGACGTTTGCCATAGCTTTCATCGATCGACGCAATTAAATACTCGTAGAAATCTTGCTTGAATTCACGAAAAGTTCGCGTTTGACTCGTATGAGTCACAAAGTTTTGAGCCATGTCCTTATAGGTCTGAGACCCTTCGACACGCCCTGTAAACTGCTTAACCGCAACATACAGTTCCTTGTCGGACAACATGGTGGGGTTGCGGATAGGCTGAATAATGCGGGTATTATTGGCGAGCTCTGGCTTTTGTCTTAGAAGTTGAGCCCGCTTCACCTTGTAGGCAACATACTTGGTTAAATGGGTTTCATATTGCCTTTGGCGCTGTGCCTGCATTTGCAAAATGGTTTGCTGTTGCTCATAGCTACTGTTATCACTGAGTAAACTATGGGAATACAGGTACGGGTAGCGACCAATTAACGAGGCTAGGGGGCGCTCATTGGGGGGTTTGTCTTGGTGTTTGGATCGGTCAACGATATTAACAAGACGCTGTAGAGTTTGAAACTCCTCTGTTGTTTTGAAATTCTGAACTAAAGTTTGAAGTTTACGGGCATCACGCGATTGAATACGTCGCTGTGGCTCTTCGATCGAGTGAATCAGCTCACTGATCGCATCTTGATGCTTCGTTTCCATCTGCCAATGGTTGATCAGAATATGGCAGCAGCGATTGAAAACGTTATTAAATTCATCTGGGGCATTGTTGAGGCTCGTCAGATCTCGAACGATGCCAGAAATTTCCGCATCGGGATAACCCGACCCTTGCAAAAACAGAGCCTTAAAACGTTCTAGGAGACGCTCAGGAGACTCCTCTTTCACATGCGTGAGCAGGTGTTTGTAAAGCTCTTGCTCTGCCTGATATATCTGACTAGAGTGGTTTGCTGCGGTCGCCATGTAGAATGTAGCCCTCGTATATTCTCAGCAGCAGGGCTGAACAGGTTACCTACTCCGAGGATGCCGTCGCGAGAAAACACCGCACAATCTGGACGAGTGCAACGCCATATCCACGATATCAATGTATCACACTCAATTTACTCGCACAGAAAGGCTCAACATTCTAAAACGAATGTGGTCTATGTGTTCCAGCGAATGTGAGAAATGGCAGGTATGTGTAGATGACCTTTATCTGATCTTAGATTAAGAACAGGGGTAAAAGCATTCACCCAAAGCTTGAGTAGATTTTTTGGAGCGTTTGACTGAGCGTAGATGGATTTGGGTAGAGGTCACGGATGCAATGCACTAGGATTAAGCTTAGCAAAGCTAACGGCATTGCATCTAGGGGATGGCGATCGAGTGATGACGGCATTCTAGAAGGTACAGGGTGTTACCCTCAAATCTCTTGAGGTAGCCTGTCCGTATTTCGGTCAATGCCATCTCACGATTCGACATTCCATCGGGCATTATCTAAGCACATACCACCTGTGGCTGGGGTTAACCGGATTGTCTGAGATGAATCTCAACCTGTGCTGTCAGACGGTCATGGCTGCCACGGTTCGGACTATCTCCGTACGCCACCCTCCGGGACGGACGTTACGTCGAGAAGATTAACGTTAACAGCGTCTTGAGTGTGTCAGACAATCTAGAAAACGTCTGCCCCGAGGTGTTAGACCTAAAGGAATAGGGGCGAGGGCAAGTTTAAAGCCTCATGGCAGGTAAGGCTCTCTTCGGCGGGGCTAGGGGCGGGCGGAAGGGCTTCGGCCTCGACACGGTTTGAGGCGGTTGCACCTTGGAGGGTGCTAGACGGCATCGTGAGGAATCGGGGCGAATCGTTGCATTCTCCTAGGACAGTTAGGCTGGGTTCAGTGTCTCGATCGTCACTGACGATGGATAGACATTCCGGCGTTATTAGATCTGGTAGGAGCGAGATTGTATGCTCGGGATCGGGATCGGAGATTGGGGAATCTAGCCCTATCATCTCAGCCGGAATACACATTTGAGCTTCGACTCCGACATCACCTAAGGTTTGCTCGATGGAGCGATCAGGAATTGCGATCTGACTGTCTTCATCGTGATCCCGGCGAGTGACCCAAGCGTTATTGATCGAATCAGGAGCGATACGATCGGTTTCATTCGAGGTCTGGACGGGCATCAGGTGATCAACCGTACGAACATCATCGCCCGTTGTGATGACATATTCTGTGCTGTCGTCTAAGCTCCCGCCGAGGCTTGAGATCAGCTCGTCGGTTTCCACGATCGTGGAAGCATTCAGAGAGACAATATCCGGTTGACGGGAAGCTACGAGATCATACCCATCCGTATGAAATAAAGATGGTGTAAAGAGTGAGTTAGAACGAGGGTGAACCATAAGTAACACTTTGGTAACGAACCCCGCTGCAATGCGAACAGCGTTGGCTACAGTGTAGCTCTCGTCTTTTTGGGTGTGACCGAAATTTGATAAACCTTCAAGTCAAGGCTAGATGACCGCTGAAGCCTCAGCGACAAAATCGCAAAAAGGGCAATACTGCATAACAGCATTGCCCTTGAATGCAACCTTAACGAACTGGCGGTTCGGTGCTCAGCCTAGTTTGCCGTGGCCGGTGTTTCGGTTGCACCACGGGTTTTGCGGCGGGTGAGCGAGTTGAAGAGCATTTGACCGATCGCGAGGATGAGGTTACCTTCAAGCTCTTTGAACATTTTCATGTTCATACCAAAAGCATCATTGGCCTCGTCTACGATGCGATCGGCCATCGCATCATCGATCGGCAAGCCGTCCATCGCTTGACGGTAGGTATTTTTAAAGGCTTTTTCGTCGTCAATTTGCTCAAACTCGTAGAAGGCCGTACCACGACCATCTTCAAGACCCATGCCTTTTTGGGCAATATTTTTCAGGATTTGACCACCCGAAAGATCACCCAGATAGCGCGTGTAGCAGTGTGCGACCAGCAGTTCTGGAGCTGTATCGCCAATTTCGTGAATGCGAGCTACGTAAGCTTGAGCGGCTTCCGACGGGGCGACCTGGCTTTGCCAGTCTGCACCAAAGTAAAATTCGAGATCCTTTGCGAGACTATCTTTACGATTGAGCTCGGCATAGTAAACCTGGGAAAGCACCGGGTGGTTACGATGGCGATCCATCTCCTCTTCGATCGCCGAATACACAAAGTAGAGATTCGCCGCCAGCTTACGGTACGAGTTTTTCTCGACCGTGCCGCGCAGGAAGCACTTGATAAAACCGACATTTTCGGCCATCGTGTGAGACTTTTTCGTTCCCTCACGCAGTTTGGTTGCTAGATTGCTGCTCATACTAAACGAATCGGTGTTTTATGGTCGTACTCAAAACTGCGTCCGCTCAGGTATCGCCGCGATCGTCCTAACACGTCTTTTTGATTAGGATCGAGCAAAATTGATACAGTCGGACACGCATGTTAATCAAAATCGGTCTAGTTTGATACCTTAATCCGATTTGATGAGTACCGCTATTAAGAATTTTTAACGCAAATTACACAAACGTTGTGCTGCTTGAGAGTGAAGCGGCCACAGCCGCGTTAACTGACCGCCGAAATTTTGCCGACAACGTCTAGATCTTCCAACACCATGACGGCTTTGAGCATAAGCTCCGCCTGGATTTTGGTGTACTCCGTGGCGTCTGTGGTGAGCACGTACCCTAAGATCTTGAGGTAAATGGTCTCTTCCTGGCTGAGACTGGTGATATTAACTTGGACGTCTGCGAGCCGATGATCCTGGGAAAACTGACTGTAAAGTTTTGCGGTAATTTCAGGAACCCGTGTGAAGGGTGTTTGACCGCAAAGCTCAAGCTGATGATCAAACAGAAATTTATCGCGACGACTGTGGTTGACCAGCATCGATGAAACATTGGAGTTCGGCATGGTAATCAACCGCCGATCGCTCGTCCGAATCAGTGTGGCTCGTAGACCGATATCTTCGACCGTTCCGGCGATGCCCCCAAATTCACAAAAGTCGCCAATCTCCATCGCTCTGTTCAAGAACAAGGTGATGCCGCCGATCGTGTCTTGGATATAGGGTTGTAACCCAAAACTAAGTGCCAAACTTCCCGCGCCAAGGCTTGCCAATAGCGGTGCAACAGAAATACCGATGTTAGTAAAGCCAAACGTAATAACTGTTGCCCCTATGATAATTCCCAAGAGGCGAAAACCATTACGCACCATTGTTGCTTCTAAGGCATTCTTGCGAAAGCGTGGAGCTAACAGCAATGACACCCCAAATGCATTCAATAGTAAGAAGGAAAACCACGCACCTGCCACATATTTCAAGATGAGATT
>RDYZ01000256.1 GCA_004293855.1 Oscillatoriales cyanobacterium
TTCTCAACTGCGGGCTGTCAGTTGACCCCTAGAGCCAAGAGGAATGACAGGTTCTTGATCGAGGGTGACCCCGTGCGGTTAATTTTGCCAAACATCCACCCAGGTCGCCCGTATACTTGTGGGTAAGTGATGACTCGATCAGAGGAAAGGCATTGAAACGAGTGACGTGGATTCGCCGCATGGTAGCGATTGCAGCAGCAATGGCGAGTATAGAGGCTGTGATTCTGGTCTCGAAGTCACGCGAGTCGGTGGAACCCATCGTGGCGATCGAAACCTCGATCGAACTAGAGCAGCGCCTGCATGGGGTTTTAAGGGCTTCGGGGTCTTGGGATGATCCGACGGTTGCGGCCAAGATTGATGTGTTGGACCAAGAGTTGCGGGCGGCGTTTAGTCAGACCCAAGCCGAGCCGCAGGGGATAGGGGGTGCGAAAGATGTGGCGGATGACGAAATTATCGCGATCTGGTCGCGATTTTATGTGGATCTTCAGGAACGTCCATCGAATAATTTGACCTCGATCGAGTCCTTGTCTGTCACCTTGGAGCGGCTGACCCAGCTCATCGCAACCCAACGCACTCAACGTCTCCAGGCGATCGCCAAGCAAACCTCGCATCAAAATCGCCTGACTCTTCTCCTGGCTCTATTCAGTGTGAGCGCCAGCCTCGTGGCCTACACCTTGCTAGAACGTTGGCTGGGTGATTTACAGCATGTCGTGACCGCCAGTCGCCAACGCATTCACTCCGTGGGTGATGCGATTCAGCAACAGCGGCGGGTGGTGAGCGAGCAGGCCACAGCGGTTGCGGAAATCACCCAGATGCTCGACAAATTAAACGGAACCTCCCAAGGATCGTCTGAACAGGCGAGTATTGCGGCGAGTCGTGCGAAGGAGATCACGGATTTGACGGGGGCGGGGGTGGCGCTGGTGACTCAGACACAAACGGCGATCGTGGGGATTGAAACCCAAACCAATGCTATTTCTAAGCAAATTTGGCAGTTGCGAACTCGGGCGACGGAAGTGGGCCAGATTGCACTTTTAGTGGAAGAACTGGCCATGCGAACCAATACCCTGGCCTTAAATGCAGCGATCGAGGCGGTTCGCGCTAGCCGTTCCGGTGCGGAGTTTCAGGTGATTGCTAAGGAAATTCGGGAACTATCGATCCAGAGTCAGCAGGCAGCGCAACGGATTGGTACGATGTCCGATGATATTGAACGGGCGATCGCGGAGACGGTTTCCGTGACGCAGGACGGTCTTGAGCAAGCCGAGGCAGGCGCCAGGGTGATGCATGAAACCAGTAAGACCTTTCATCAGATCCAAGAGGCGATCGAAGAGGTGAATGATACGTCGCATCGCATGGCCTTTAGTGCCTACGAGTTGCTATGGCCGCTACAACAACTGATGGAGGCAATGGAAGCGCTCAATAGCAATGCCCGATCGACGGAAACTAACTCGACGTTGTTAGCGGAGGGTTTGGGTGATCTGGCGATTAGTTTTGAACGTATCCAAGCGAGCATGGGTGGAGAAGATCCATCCTTGCCCCCAGTCAACACCGTGGAATCCTAGCCCCAATCTGCGGTGGGTTGAGGTGTCAGGCTCACCCCGGCCTCTGTTGCCGGATTTCGTATCCTCCGGAGTGCGAGAGCTCTACGGGGCTGTAAACCTCAGAGGTCTGGATCTCGATATTCATCCGGTTTCCGTATCATGGCTGAAATGCCTGAATTACGGAATCGTGGCACGACCCCAAGCTTAGAAGCAGTGTTTAGCATTGGTTATTGGTCTCTCTCTTTGCGGGAATTGGTATGACGTTTTCTTCGTGTCTGCAAACGATCGAGCAGTGTTGCGATCGCCTTCGCCAACTCAGTCACCACGACATCATCGATCGCTGGGGGATTCGTTTTGATGAAACCACAACACCACCGCCAGTTGGTTTGATGACCACCGCTCCCCCGGTGGAATTGGACGATCGCCGCTATGCCCTGTGGTCACGGGGACGAGTTCCGGTTTGGTTTACCACCCAGATTGTGATTCCTGAAACGCTTCAGGGCTACGCGATCGCCGGGAAAACCCTACGTTTGGCCCTGCGCTGGTGGGCCGAGGATGCCCAGATTTTTGTGAATGGGGAACGGGTTTTAGCGGGCGATTTGTACGACTGTTTTGGACGGGTGGTGCTAATGCCGAACGCCACACCGGGAACGGCGATCGATTTGGCGATGCGATTAGTCAGTCCAGGGCATGATGCGGGAGCCTTGGTTACGTCGGTGTTGCAGTACGAAAGTGAATACGCAGCGGGATGTTTCGATCCGGCCTTTGTGGCGGAGGAGATTGCGGTGGTGGCGGCTCGGTTGTGTCCGACCCCACAGGCAACACCGAGCGCCACCGCTGATGCCACCACCCCAACGGCTGAGCTTGGCGCGAATACCAGCGATCGGCTCCACCACCTCGCCAGCTTACTCGCTCCCCTGCAATCCCGGCTTTCAACCCTCGACTCGACGGTTACGGACTCCCCGACGTGCCGTCATCCTGGGGACGATCGTGACGTCCAGACACTCAACGCCACGATCGATCCGCTGCTCACCGATCTCCGCGATCGCCTTGCCCGCGATTTTCCCCGTGATGCCCTTGCGATCCATCTCCTCACCCATGCTCACCTGGATATGGCATGGCTGTGGCCGATCGCCGAAACCTACGACGCCGCCCAGCGGACGTTTGAATCGGTCTTAAACCTGCAAAACGATTACCCAGAAACGATTTACACCCATTCCTCTCCAGCCTTATACGCCTGGATTGAGCACCATCGCCCAGACCTGTTCACACAAATCCAGACCCAAGTTAAGCGCGATCGTTGGGATGTGGCCGCTGGCTTGTGGGTGGAGCCGGACTTGAATCTGATTGCGGGCGAATCGATCGTGCGACAAATTCTCTACGGTCAGCGCTATTGCGAGGCGAAATTCGGCCAGGTGTCCCGTGTGGCTTGGTTGCCGGATAGCTTTGGGTTTTGTTGGCAGTTGCCTCAATTGTTTGCCCAGGGGGGGATCGATTACTTTGTGACGCAAAAGCTGCGTTGGAATGACACCACCGAATTTCCCTACGAGCTGTTTTACTGGCGATCGCCCGATGGCACCGAGATTCCGGCCTGGATGGCAGCACCGATCGGGACGGATATTAATCCGGTGGAGATGACGCGCTACGCGGCTCAGTGGCAGGCAAACACCGATCGTGATACGGCGTTGTGGCTGCCCGGTGCGGGCGATCACGGTGGTGGCCCCACGCGCGACATGCTCGATCGGGTGCGACGCTGGCAAAGCTCGCCGGTGTTTCCGACGATGGAATTTCAAAGCTCGGCGGATTTTCTCGATACGGTGACACGACCGACCCAGGAGGCGGCAACGTTGCCGGTGTGGTCTAGCGAGCTCTATTTGGAACTGCATCGCGGTTGTTACACCACCTATGCCAGCCAAAAACGGGCCAATCGCACCTGTGAAATTTTGCTCTATCAGGCCGAACTGTACGCCACGATCGCCGCGATTCACACCGGGTCTGACTACCCCAAGTCAGACTTAGAGGCCAGTTGGAAACGGGTTTTACTGAATCAGTTTCATGATATTTTGCCCGGTTCGGCGATTCCCGAGGTGTTTGCAGAGGCCGATCGCGAGTGGACGATCGCGTCAGCCACGGCGCAATCCATTCGTGATACGGCACTACAGGCGATCGCGGCTCAATTGACGGTCGATCCGGCGGTTTTAGCGTCGCTCACGAGTCAAGGATGGGAACCGGTGCCGCTGATCGTGTTTAACCCGGTCTTGGGTCAACGATCCGAGCGGATCGCCCTCGATCTCGCAGCGTTTGCCCCCGATCGCATCCCCTGGAACCCTGGACAGCGCTATCAAATTTTCGATGATTGTGGCACCCCGATCGAGAGCCAGCAGGATGACACCGTTCTCCTGTTTGCGGCGATCGACCTTCCCAGTCTGGGCGCTCAACGCTACTGGATCACCGCGATCGCTCCTCAAGCCGAAGCTCCAGCAGCGATCGCGCCCTCGGCTCAAGCCTGGACGCTCCAAAACGAATTCCTCGTGGTTGAGATTGATCCCACAACGGGTGATATTGCTCGCTGCTTCGATCGTATCCAGCAGCGTGAAGTGCTCGCGCCCAGCGGCGGCAATCGCCTCGAAGCCTACATCGATCAAGGGCAGTATTGGGATGCCTGGAACATCGATCCCGAGTATGAACAACACCCGATCGATCCGCCAGTGTTGGAGTCGATGCAATGGCTGCAAGGCGGCTCCACGGGGGGGCAGCCGGACGCCCTACGATCGCGCCTGCGGGTTATCCGTCGGCTACGGGAATCTCGCTGGATTCAGGATTACATCCTGGATCGAGGCTCACCCCTGCTCGAAATTGCCACGATCGTCGATTGGCGTGAGCGTCACGTTGTCGTCAAAACCGCCTTTGATTTTGCCTTTTCGGCAGATCATGCCGTCTATGAAACCCCCTGCGGTGCGATCGATCGCCCCATTCGTCCCCAAACGCCCGCCGATCAGGCCCAATGGGAAGTCCCGATGTTGCAATGGTGTGACCTCAGCCAGGGCGACCACCACGATCCAGACTCGGTTTATGGCGTTAGTCTGCTCAATGATTGTAAATACGGCGGGGATGCCACGCCCGATCGTCTGCGTCTGACACTGTTACGCGGTTCCACCTGGCCTGATCCGAGCGCTGACCTCGGTGAGCATCGTTTTCGTTATGCGCTCTATCCCCACGCTGGACCCTGGCAAACGGCGGGCACGGTTCGCCAAGCGATCGCCTTCAATCAACCCCCGATCGTCCTCTGCCCCACACCTGCCCCACCTTCAACCTCCGAGCCCAAGACAGCTTCATCCCTCGGACTGAACTGTGATTGGCTTCAGCTTGGTAGCGATCCGCTCGTCTTGATGGCCTTGAAGCAAAGCGAAGAGGGCGATCGATGGCTTCTGCGTTGCTATGAATCAGCGGGAGAAACGGCAGCATTCGAGATCACGGGTGCGCTGGGATTCAGCCCTGCCGGTACGCTCGATTTACTGGAACGGCCACAAGCGGCCCTGATCGATCGGGTAACGCCCTGGCGCGTTGTCAGTGTTGCCCTTACGCCCCCAATGCTCACGGAACCCTCGAACCATTCCTTGAATTCGAGCTCGAACGGATGAACCCGACGGATCAGCGCTCGACCAGTACCAGCGCCTCCGCACTCTAACTTTACCTATACAAACTAACGAGCATGGAGGGACTCGAACCCCCGACCCTCAGAACCGGAATCTGATGCTCTATCCAACTGAGCTACATGCCCTTTTCCAGGCATCTTAATATAGCTCGATTCTCTAGCTACAGGCAAGCAATCCCAAAGGAAAGCCCTCGATCGTCACGATCGAGGGCGAACCCGTTATGGGAAGGAGGAGGAACTACGTCACATTCAGCCGATTATTCATCAGAGGCACAAGTTGAACACACTCATATCCTGCGTCGAGGACTAGCGTGTGGGGCTGGAATAGGCTTGCATCACCGATAGGCGATCAGCATCCAAGTCCAGTGCCGAAATTGCGTCGTACCAAAGATTGGCGTCTGCATAGCTTTGTGCTGCTGCAACCCCAGACGCGCCCGCACTCAGATTCGAGGCTTCCACTCGCTCGATCCAGCTTTGGGCATACACATCATTCGATCGGCGACTTGCGTTACAGATAGCCGATACGGTCCAGCGATACACCGTATTGCTTTCCAGCTCGTGGCCGCTCGGCAGTTGAACGCTCATCATGCCGTTTTTGACTTCGTCCGCCGAAAAGGTTTTGACGAAGATCGGCTCCGCTTTGCCAGAGGCAACCAGGGTGAATTCCACCGGCACATTCAGATCGCTATCAATCGTCCAGAAGAACGTTGGATTTTCGGAAACAGTTTTGCCGATATCGGTGGTAATCGGAGCGGCAAGGTTGAGGGAAACGTTGCCCTCTTCGAGATTGCATCCCCCACGGGAACCGGCCCCACGGGTACGGGTCGGGGCACCCACATCTTGAGAGGTATTGAAGACGATCGGTGTGGCACTAGCCATTGTGGCGAAGGCTGTCAGCAGGGCAGCCGTCCCGGCAGCGAGAGTGACGATTTTTTTGGTGTCGAACATAAATCTTACGATGGGAAATGACGGGAGGTGACCGAAACTGTAAGGCTCAGGCAAGATGCTAACGGTTGCGATTCGTGTGTCATTCGCCCAGCAACATCGCAATGTCGTTAAAGCGAGAGTTGTAGGTACGCCCGATCGCAGACGTCCGTATCCATTTACGAACGTTATAAACCTTGACAATTTACCCTAACGCTAGCACGAGCTTTATGGGTTTGACAGTGATTAAAATCACACGAAAATGGACGGTCTTGAAAGGAGGAACGATCGGAGCCTATCCTCCTCTTTAGAACGATCGTTATTGGGGTCTGTTCTGCTTAGAATAATCACCCAAAATCATCGGACTAATACCCACTGAAGTTAACCGGCTGTCCGTCCCGAAAGGCCCCGGAAACCCGCGTACCATCGGGCCGGGTCATCGTACCGGTGCCGTGGGGACGGGCAAAGCGGAGTTCACCTCGATAGGCACTACCATTCGGGTAGGTACAGGTGGCTTCCTGGGAGTCAAAATTACGATTGAGGAAATATCCCTGGCAGACGGTACCGGTGCTGTGGGTAAACTTGCCGATCCCAAAGGGTTCACCACTAAAAAACTCTCCCTCATAACGGTTGCCATTGGCAAAGATGAGTGTGCCGGTTCCGCCAGGTTGGCTGGAAATCACATCACTGCCGACATACTGAACCCGTTGAAAGGTGCCGGTGTAGCGATCGCCACTGGCATAGATCGCCGACCCACTGGTGATAGCACCCTGATAAAACTGCCCTTCATAGCGCGAATCATCACTAAAGACAAACCGACCATCGCCGTGGGGTAAACCATTCAGCCACTCTCCTTCATAGCGATTGCCATCGGCATAGACGTAAACACCGCGTCCGTGGGGTTTGCCGTTTTGGAGATAGCCCAGATAGTTGTCACCCGTTTCGGTATTGCAGCGAGCAAAACCATCGTAAATGTCCGGACTACAGTAAAAGTAAATCGGCTCATCGGCGGTGGCAGTTTGAGCCTGTAGCACCGTTGGCCGTGCCGCAAATAGGCCGATCATGAGCGGTAGGGTCACATTCGCCAATCGTTTCCACTTGATCATTTCGGATTTCAGTTTCCTCGTTTTAATGGGGTGTAAGCAGTTTGAACGACTCCATCCTCAAACTGAGTGACGTTGAATTTGGCCGCGCTTAACGTGAACTGATCATCGGTTTACGGCGCATAGGGAACCGGTAGGGGAGGCAATGGCATTCGAGAGGCGATCGTGTCGGAGGTGTCACGCAGGCGATTGGTCTGGCCTGAATTGCGGATGGTGGAGGCATCATTGAGGGCATTCGCCGTCGTGTCACCCTCAGGCTTCGATGTATCTCCAACGCTACGCGCCACCTCAATGCCATTTTGTACAAGGATCACCACGGGTTCGCCTCCCCCTTGTAAACGCTCGACCCGACGAATCAGAACCTGACCATTCGCGACGGTTTCACCCACGGCAACGTAACGACCCAGCGGACTATCGGGAGTACGGACTAGGATTTGGACTTCCCGACCCACTTGAACCACACCGAGCACCTCGATCGATTCAGCGAGCCCGGTGGATGGTGGTGGGGGTTCAAAGTTCGGAGCCGCAGGCGGAGCCGCAGCGGGGGGATTGCTGCTGCGGGGTGGAGAAGCAGAGGGAGCTGCGGGGCTAGAGGTTGACGCGGGGGCTCGTCCTACTGAAGTTGGGCTACTAATGGGAGCGCGTCCCTGGGGAGAAATTTCGAGGGGGGGGATGTAGGGGATGGAGGAAACGAGGGGAATAATGGGGAAAGGCAAATCTGGGGTTGGTTCGCCGCTTTGGGGATTGAGGGCGGGTAGGGGCGGACCGTTTTGTTTGGAGCCAGACCCATTGCCACCCGCCGCTAAGGAATTTTCAGCGACATCGGGGATAGCTTTGACCGGCAAGAGTCCGAAGGGATTGGTATTGCCTTTATTTTTCTGATTGGCTTGAATATTGCGCTGCACCTGGATCGCCCGTTCTTTGCTGTTGGTCGAACCGATCAAGCCGTTGCCTGGAGTGCTGGCCTCCCGGGCGGCTACGGTCGGCGAGTCGAAGGGCTGTGCTTTGGTGTCGTCCGCATTCGCGGCGTCGGGAGCATTGGCGGGAGCACTGGCGGGGGCTGAGGCGGCGGGATCTTCGCCGGTGGCTTCCGGGGTGTCAGATCCACAACTGCTCACCACTATGGTAAGGAGTGCTAAAAGAGGAACGATCGTCGGTGAACGCATAGCCATATCCTAATGATTTAGGGGTTCTTTCAAGATACCCTCGTGTGTACGATTCGTTGTGTGCCGGTTGATATCCGCTGTGGTTCGGTCAAGCTTGACAGAATGACTGACTGCATTGAACTGCATTTACAGTTGATCGTAGCCGCTCGATCGAGCATCAACCGTTTTTGACGATATCGTTAATGTCGTCTTGAACGATCGATATATCATCGATTACCTACACCCTTACCTGGAACACTCCACGTCGTGAAACGTTGCGTCCTGACTGCACCCGCAAAGATTAATCTCTATCTGGAAATTATCGGCGATCGCCCCGACGGTTTCCATGAGCTGGCTATGGTCATGCAAAGCGTTGCGCTAGCGGATCAGATCGAAATTGTGACACGAACCAGTATGGCCCAGTTTACACAACGGGTTCAAATTCGCTGTAACCATCCGGATGTGCCGACGGATGCCAGCAATCTGGCGCATCGGGCGGCTAGCCTGATCTTAGATCGGTTCCCGGATCATCTGGCGCAGCTTGGCTTGATTGAAATCACGATCGATAAACGGTTACCGATCGCGGCGGGACTGGCGGGGGGATCGAGCAATGCCGCAGCGGTGCTAATCGGCCTGGATCTGTTGGCCGGGTTGGGCCTCACCCAGTCTGAATTGTGCGATTTGGCGGCGGAAATTGGGTCGGATGTACCGTTTTGTGTGATGGGTGGCACGGCGATCGCCACCGGACGGGGTGAGCAGGTGACGTCCATTGCATCACCGCAGGGGCTGTGGGTGCTGCTGGGTAAGTATCGCCATTTTGGGGTTTCGACTCCGTGGGCTTACCAAACGTTTCGCCAGCAATTTTCCGATCGCTACATTTCCGATCCAGTGGGTTTAAAACAGCGGCGCGATCGGGTGCATTCGGGATCGATGGTCGAGGCGATTGGCCACAATGACCGTGCGGCGATCGGTCAACTGCTCTACAACGATCTCGAGCGTGTGGTATTGCCGGTGCATCCTCCTGTAGCCGCACTGCGTCAGGCGATGGCAGCGGGCACGGACGGGCAGGGGGCGGATGTGTT
>RDYZ01000257.1 GCA_004293855.1 Oscillatoriales cyanobacterium
CACTGGGGAGGGAAGACACGGCTTGATCGCCATCAGCGCCACGATCGCCCCATCAAGCATTCCCACGTTCCGTCGGTGGTAGAGATGCAGGGGTAGAGATGCAGCGTAATGGTGTTTAATCGCCAAAACCAGCATTGATCAAGTGCTACACATCGGAAATCCCATTACCTTGCATCACCACCACTGTCGGCATAAAAACGGGGCAAACAACAATGGCCTGCCCCATTCTGCTACACGATCGCGCTACTTCGCCACCACCGGCATTCCGAGAATATCCTCAATCTTCGGCATATCCTCGATCGCCACCGTGCGACCCTCATCCTCAAATCCTTCAATCTCATTGAAGTTGAGGTAACGATACAGATCACCCTCAAACGGCGCAACCTTCTCGCTGACGATCGCCATGTACTCCTCCACCGTCGGAATCTTACCCAACAGCGCACACACCGCCGCCAGTTCCGCCGAACCGAGGTACACCTGAGCACCCTTGCCCATGCGGTTGTTGAAATTCCGCGTCGAAGTCGAAAACACCGTCGCATTATCCTCCACACGGGCTTGGTTACCCATGCACAGCGAACAACCGGGCATCTCCGTCCGGCACCCGCCGCCGCAAAGATGCCGTAAACACCCTCATTGCGAAGCTGCTGCTCATCCATCCGCGTCGGTGGGCAAACCCAGAGGCGACCCTTCACGGTTCCAGCCCCTTCGAGGATTTTCGCCGCCGCGCGGTAGTGGCCGATGTTCGTCATGCAGGAACCGATGAACACCTCATCCACCCGATCGCCCGCACACTCTGACATCAGCTTGACGTTATCCGGATCATTCGGAGCCGCAACGATCGGCTCTTTAATCTCATCAAGATTCACCTCGATGATGTCCGCATATTCCGCATCAGCATCCGCCGACATCAGCGACGGATTCGCCAGCCATTCCTCCATCTTGGCGACGCGACGTAAAATCGTCCGCGCGTCAGAATAGCCGCGAGCCGCCATATTTTTCAGGAGGGAAACATTCGATCGTAGGTATTCCGCCACCGTTTCCTCGCTGAGTTTAATCGTGCTACCGGAGCAGGAACGCTCAGCGGTGGCATCGGTCAGCTCAAAGGCTTGCTCGACTTTCAGATCCGGCAGACCTTCCATTTCCATCACACGACCGGCGAACACATTAATCTTGTTCTCCTTCGCCACCGTCAGCTTGCCCTGCTGGATCGCCACCCAGGGAATCGCATTCACGATATCGCGCAGGGTCACGCCCGGTTGTAGTTTGCCCGTGAAGCGCACCAACACCGACTCCGGCATATCCAGCGGCATCACACCGAGCGCAGCGGCAAAGGCCACCAGCCCCGAACCGGCAGGGAAGGAAATCCCCAGCGGAAAACGGGTGTGGGAATCGCCACCGGTTCCGACGGTGTCGGGCATCAGCATCCGGTTAAGCCAGGAGTGAATGATGCCATCGCCGGGACGCAGGGCTACACCACCACGGGTCGAGAAGAAATCGGGGAGGGTTTTGTGTGTGCCGATGTCCACCGGTTTGGGATAGGCTGCGGTGTGACAGAAGGTTTGCAGGGTCAGGTCAGCAGAAAACCCAAGACAAGCCAACTCTTTCAGCTCATCGCGGGTCATGGGTCCGGTGGTGTCCTGAGAACCCACGGTGGTCATGGCCGGTTCGCAGGACGTGCCGGGGCGAACACCGGGCAGACCGCAGGCTTTACCGACCATTTTTTGTGCCAACGTAAACCCTTTGCCGGTGTCGGCGGGCAGTTCGGGACGGACAAAAATCTCGCTGATGGGCAAGCCGAGAGCCTCGCGGGTTTTATCCGTCAGGGTACGACCGATGAGCAGCGGGATGCGACCACCGGCGCGAACTTCGTCCAGGATGGTGTTGGGTTTGGTGGTGAAGGTCGCGACAACGTCACCGTTTTTAACGACTTCGCCTTTGTAGGGGTAGATCGTAATCACGTCACCGGTTTCCAGTTGGGTGACGTCACACTCGATCGGCAAAGCTCCCGAGTCTTCAGCGGTGTTGAAGAAAATCGGCGCGATCGAACCACCGAGGATATAACCACCGGCACGCTTATTCGGCACGCAGGGGATGTCATCCCCGATGTGCCACAGCAGCGAGTTGATCGCCGATTTCCGCGAAGAACCAGTACCGACCACATCACCCACGTAGGCGATCGGAAGGCCGTTTTGCTTCAGTTGGGCGATCGTGGCCAAGCCGTCCGGCATCCGCGATTCGAGCATCGCGAGGGCGTGCAGCGGGATATCCGGGCGGGTGGTGGCGTGGGTCGCGGGTGATAGATCGTCGGTGTTGGTTTCGCCGGGAACCTTAAACACCGTGACGGTAATTTCCTGGGCAACGGCGGGTTTATTCAAAAACCAGGCGGCCTCAGCCCAGGCATCGATCACCTGCTTGGCATAGGGGTTTTGATCCGCCAGTTCAAGCACGTCATTAAAGGCATCAAACACCAGTAACGTTTTGCTCAGGGCATCGGCGGCGGTGCTCGCGATACCGGTGTCGCTAGATTTCAGCAACTCGACCAAGGATTGCACGTTATAGCCGCCCACCATGGTTCCGAGGAGCGAGACCGCACCCTGGGGCGAAATCAGCGGGCATTCAAGTTCACCATTCGCCACAGCGGTTAAAAAGCCTGCTTTGACGTAGGCGGCTTCGTCCACACCGGGCGGCACACGATCGCGCAGCAGATGCATCAGAAATTCTTTTTCAGCTTCGGGTGGCTGTTTCAGTAGCTCACAGAGGGCGCTAGTTTGTTCGGCATTGAGCGGCAGGGCGGGAATCCCTTGGGCTTCGCGATCAGCGGCGTGGGTGCGGTAGGCGTCTAACATGCGCTTCCTCTCATAGTGTTGCGAAATGTTCAGTGCAACGATTTTATGGGATTGTGGGCGCGGGTCTAGTGCAAGGCGTTACGGTTTCCGGCTGGAATCCACTGAAATATAGGGTTTACCGTGGTTTGGTCTGGCTCGAGACCGAATCCGGGGTGTTAGGTGTAAATCGTGGCGTCTGGAACTATCGATATGGTTAAAGCTTGCAAACCCTCAACAGATTTACAAGCTTTAAGGTCTCTAATTGGTGAGATTGAGTGACGTTAATCTATCGCTTTGAATGTGATCGCCCGTCGATCCGAATTTCAAGCTCATAAGCCCTAATCTCCCATCACAAACATGCCAATTTCAGACTTGACCTAGACTTTGCTGGGCACGTTTGTGGTTGTTGCCTGAGACGGATCAAATACGGCAGTATGCGGGCTATGAATTGTTGTTGTCGCATTGGTCGATTGGCACGCGACCATCGTTTTTACGTGTTCGCTTTCATCATCACGGATGGCAATAAATACATCATAGAGCGTCTCGATCGTGGGGCGGCGTGATTCCGGAACACGTGATGTTTGGAATTCATCAAAGAGATAGAGATCGCCATCACGATAATACTGAATTGCAATTTGTGGAGGCGCTTCAGCTTTTAATTGCTCGGCATACTCAGTTAGAAATTCATCATAAGTATGATAAGCATGTTCTTCCACCAATTCCATAAAGTGGTAGGCCGATTTCGGTGAGATCAAATAGATGGCAACGATAATCCAGTAGTAAACTAAAGCCGTGGTACGAGCCAGAAGACGATCAATCCAGGAGTTATTACCACCGAGGGATTCCATGATTAGAAGGTGATGTAACTCGTTCCAGGACTCGGCAAAGTGAACTTTGAGCCAGTCTGCCTTACGCCAAAGACCGATACTTTCATACAGGTGCAGAACAGACAGATAGGCAAAGTAAGGCACACGAGCAACGGTTTCGAGAACGTAGAAGCGGGGGTAAGGTCTCGTTTTATAGAGCAGGTTCATCACCATTACGAGAAAACCGACCAATAGCTTAATCATCAACAGCCCATCCAAACAGCACTAAAAATTAAGAAAGGAACGACGGACAAGCACGGAAATCTAACGAGGTCATGAGATAGTAGTTAGAGATCTCAGTTTGTGTCTCGTCTCGCACTAGCGGGCCGTTCACTCTTTAGGTTTAATTTTAGTCAGATTGCAGGATAACGGATCGTAACGATCGTCAATTGATGGTAAGCGTTGAAAAACGTTACGTTTAGATTTTAATCCATACATAATCTTGATTTTTGGTAATTCATGAGCGATCAATCTCACACCCGTGTCACCCGATCGTCGTCCGAATTTCGGTGCTTACGCTTGAGGCGTGATCCCTTACGACAGATCAATTCAGAATCACAATAATGACAGACCTGTTCCGCTCGATCGGGCTGCACGGGATAGGAGCCGGTATGTAGGTAACCCCGCAGGCGATCAGCAAAGGCGGCCGCTTCAATGTCGTCGATGACCTCGAGTTTTCCAAGGCTTTTGGCTTTGGTGAGCGAGTAATAATGAGCGCGGGAAATGGTGCGATCGGGAAATAGTGCGGCTCCGGCGGCTTCGACGTAGAGCTGTAATTGCAGGTCAAATTTCGCCTCGCCTCGGCTGTTTTGGGCTTGGGTGGGGCGGCTCGATCGCGTTTTATATTCAATCAGCGTAATGCCGTAGGGGGTTTCGTCTGCTCGATCGATGTAGCCTTTGACCTTAAAACCATTCCATTCCCCCTCAAAGGCAGATTCGAGCTTGGCGATGACGGCCCCCGGTGTAAAAAAGGAGTCGTGTTCGATCGTACGCCGGAGTAGATCCAGGTGTTCGCGACGTTGCGCCCACCAGGCCGGAAGCTGCTCCAGGTATAGATCCGTTTCGGCGGTGGCAAAGGCGACCTCAAGGGCGGCTAGGACACGATCACGAGGATTATCATCGCCGATCGCCTCACGCATCGCCCCTTCAAGGGTTTTGTGGTAGAGCTGACCTCGAAGCCGTCCGGATAGCTCGGTTTCTTTCTCCTGGGGGCGATTCACCTGCAAGCCGTAGCGGGAAAACCATTTAAAGCCACACTGGCCTAACATGCTGAGTTGGGACGCACTAAAAACATACTGGGTAATATCGGTGGGCAGGTCGGTGAGACCATCGTAGGGGCTGTAGTGCGGGGAAATTTCCCGATCGAGTTCGATACGCTGACAGCGACGGGCGTGAAGTAGAGTCGGGTCGCGGCGGGCGATCGCGGGAAGCTGATCGGATGGGGATTGTAGCCACACCAGACGACGCGCAGTTTCAAGGCTGGCGATCGGTGGCAAGCTTGACGTGGTGGTTGGAGTGGTAACTGGAGTGGTGCTGGAAGGAGTGGTGGGGATAGAAAATTGACCCAGATAGGCACTGGGTAGGGTCAGATCTTTGCCGATCGTGCGGGGATAGGACAGGATTAACTGGGTTGAGGCCACACGCAACAGGGCATCAAACAGGCGCGTTTCCTGTCGTGCCGATCGCATGGCTGATCCCAGGTCAAACCCCTGCTGGGCAAGCTGTTGACGGGTAAAAAAGTCGATCGCGGTGTCGTTGCGTACGGGCGTGGGATACGCTCCCTCAATCGCCCCCAACACGAACACATAGGCGTAGCGTGACCCGGCGATCGACTCGGGCGAGTGGATCGCAACGCCGCCCCGTGTGGTGATGGCCACCGGCTGGCTTGTCAGCAGCGTATCGAGTTCCCGCGCAAACTGTTCGCCCGATCGTGGTGTTTCATCAAAATTTGCCAACTCTTCAAAGGCATCGTGTAGGCGATCGTAGGCGATCGTTTCCTCCGCCCATAACCCGCACCGTGCCTCAAGTTGCCACGTTGCCAACACCGTCTTAAACCGCTGAATCCAGGTGGATCGTTTCGCCTTACGCCAGGACTGGATCGCACTAAAATCCGCGCCGATCGTTTCCCAAGCGGTGCGCGTGTCCGGGCGACGTTTTCGCACCTCCGACCAGCGCGGTGCAAGTTCTGAGGGGGTTAGGGGATGTTGTAAAAAACTAGCGGTGGCTTCAAAGCGAAAGTTTGATTGCCACACCTCCAGTAAGCGGCGCATCCAAGATCCGAGGCGCGTTTCGGCCAGATGGGGCGATCGCGTAACCCGAACGGGAAGGCCAAACTCCCAGGCCGCATCGCTCACGTGGCGGGCGTAGTCGGTGTTGGCACGGGCCACGATCGCGATCGCTTCGGTGGGTGTTCCAGCGGCGATGAGCTGTTTGATGTGGGTGAGAACGCCGCGAATTTCGCAATCACTGTCAGCGTAGGCGGTGTAATGCCGACCCACACGATCGGTCACCACAGTTTGATCGGTTTGATCCGTTGCTGGATGGATCTCACTGGGTTTGGTAGCTCCGGTAATTGTAATTATCGGAAGTTGATGAGTCTTCGGGCTGGTCTTTGGGCTGGGCGGGGTCGAGTGTGCCACCACCTGCCAACCGTTCGCCTGTAGTTGTTCGATCGCCGCGCGGGTATCGTGAAACCAATCCGAATCGTTACAGGGCAAGGTCACCCGGCTGCCATCCCCGGCGATCGCCTCCAGAAAAGCCAGTTGATCCGCCTGGGGGTGTAGATAACCCACGACGGTTAACGTCTGCGGTTCCGGTTTCATGGCGATCGCCCGCCAAAAGAGTTCCGCCGGATCGACGAGCGATCGCCGTTCGAGTTTGCCGCGATAGTTTTGCGCGATCGCGATCGTCCGGTAGACCTTCGGTGCTAACCCGGTGACCTTGGCCATCGCCCTCAGATTTGCCCCGGACTGCAACAGCGATCGCAGTGACGGCGTTAACCATTGCGCCACCGCTACCGCGTCGGATTTTGGGTCGAGGTCTGCCACCGCTTCCACAAACAACTGTCGTGCTAGCCAGGGTGACACAACGGCCAAGCCCCGATCGGCGATCATCCGGGTGGCGAGGTGTTCGAGGCTGGCGTGGCGTTGGTTGAGTTGGCGGGCGATCGTGGGGGTGGCGGTGATCAGTTGGGTGCGATCGGGGGGGAGAAGTGTGGGTAGATCGAGGGTTGGGTCGAGATAGAGGGTGCGGGGGGTGGTTGCAGTGGGATTCGGCATGGTTGAATTAGGTGTTTGCGGAGGTGAGGCGATCGGGTGGGTTGTACGGGTTCCAGGGGCCGATGATGGGTTGGTCTTGGGTTTCGCGATCGGCGAGGTGTTGGTTTAGTTCGAGGAGTTTTTCGAGGGGGTCGTTGTCGGGGCTGAAGCGGTAGGCGGCGAGGACGAGTTTGTCGAGTTGTTGATGGAGTTTGGCAAGTTGGCTACTGGGTTCGTTAAAGTATTGGTTGTACAGGCCGGTGATTCCGTAGCGTTTTTTATTCATGACTTGGCTACGGTATTCGTGCAGTTCTAGAGCTTTGTCGCGAATTTTTTCGCTTTGTTTGATGGTTGGTGTTTGGGGAAATGGGAAAGTTTCAAAGCAAGTTTTATGGGTGTAAGCAATATCTGATTTTAGGGTTGACTTTTGAGCTTGCATCCAGGCGCGATGGGTGCTTGATAGTAAAATCCCTAAGACATAAAAATCATCAGATACAACTACTTTTACTTTATTACCAGGCAACCAATTTTTAGGGCAAGGAATAAAAACAGCCCATTTGGACACTTCAGGCACTGCTAAATAAAAAGAAATGGGTTTGATTGCATCTCGCATTGTAGGCCGTTTCTCCCCATATTTCCACCAATTCTCTTTTGTAACTTTACGTCGATTTTGGCTACGTTCTAGCTTGACATTTTCTTGTAAATACTGGAATGGAAGACGAAACTCTTCAGCTTCTTCTAAAGACTGGTTATTAAAATCAATGATCCATCGATCTGGCTTGCCATCGACATTCTTCGCCAGATTTGACCCCATTGAAAATAATTTCAGTACCTCAGCATTTTTGGCATCTGCTGCAATCCATTCATTGACCTGATCCTCCGTCACAATAAACCCCTTGCCGATCGGAATTACCCCCTGAAAGCACCAATTTAAGTTTGCCCGTAACTGCACTGCTCCCGACACATCTAACTTGTCACTCAGCGACGAACTAATCCGCGACACCTCCCGCTCATCCAACACCAACCGCGACGGCTTCCGCTTACACCAATTCACCAAACTCACATGCACATTCGCCTTTGACCCTGCCCGCTGCGCCTTATCCGTTCGCTTCTCCTCATCCGTCTTCACATACCACGGCTGCGATGACACCGCCGCATGGATAAACCCACCATTCGCCACAATATAATCCAACGCCGCCACCCGACTCTTGCCCTGCGCGATCGAATTTGTCGCCACCAAACCCGCCCGACCATCTTCCTTGAGGTGATCGTGCGCCAACCGGAACCAATACGAACAAAAATCAACTGAATCCTTTACCTCTTCAAACCGCTTAAACACCCGCTCCATATACGCATCCCCCAACGCCAACCGTGCATGTTTACCACCCAAAAACGGCGGATTGCCAATAATTGCATCCACCTCCGGCCAGGGATAAAACAACGCATCACCACACACAATATTTTGATCGAGCTGATCCAACGGTAACGACGGCTCCGACGCCAAACCATACTTATCGATCGCAATCCGCCGCGCGATCGAGAGCGTTACCCGCGCCAACTCCACCGCAAACTGACTTTGATCAACCCCGAAAAACTGCATCGGCGTCACCAACGGTTCAAGCTGCGCCGTCCCGCCTAACGTTGCGATCGCCTCGCGTAGCTGCACCTCAATACCCTTCAGCTCGATATACGCCACATAAAGGAAATTTCCCGACCCACAGGCCGGATCTAATACCTTGTAATTGGATAGCTCCGATTGCAGTGCGATCGCCTCAGCTAAAGTCGTTGCTGCCGCAATTTTCTCTTCCCAATAGGCCGTAATCGTCGGATAAACAATTTTGAGAATATCCACCTCCGCTGTAAAGTGAATGCCGTGTTTTCGCCGCTCAGACTCCAATTTGCTTGAACCATTGAAACCGTTACCATTAACAGTTTTACTATGCTCAATCACGCTCTCAAAAATATTGCCAAAAATTGACGGTCTGACCTTATCCCATTTGCTTTGTGCCGCCAATAACAGCAAATCCCATTCTGGTTCTTCTAGCTCGATCGTTTCAACTTGACGAAATAAACCACCATTAAAGTACTCAACTCCTTTAAAACGACCCACCGGAACTACTCCCGGCTCATTCATTAACCGAAACAGAATACCCAAAACATCGTAACAAGTCTCTTCCTTCTTTAAACAACGCTGTACTTGTCGTTGAAATAACGTGTCGGGTAACAATGCACGATCTTCCGCAAACATGCAAAGCACGCATTGCAGAATAAATCGCTGTAACGTTTTCTCTTGAAAATTAGATTTCTTTGATAATCGCTTGTAGATTGAACCATAAAGCTCTCCCATTCGACGGGCGACCTGCTCGGTAATTTCCGCCTGATTATTCTGAAACGGCGGATTTTTATCCCCCACCATGAATCGCAGTGAACCGTAGCGATCCGGTAGTTCCTCAAATGGAATAATATCGATCGGATCTTGCACCTGCCGATCAAAATCATAAATGTGCAATTCCGCAAAATTACACAGCACAATAAAACGCGGGCGACCAGGCGTAATGTTTGACCAATAGCGTTTAGCTTGGGGTAGATGCTTATGTAAATCCTCACCCCGAGACTTCATCTCAAACAAAACACCCAACCTTGACCACTGACCCGCTGGTGTCTCATCAACCTTACGCCACAGCAAATCAGCGTAACCGGTTTTGCCATTGGGGCTAGCATTGGGGATCGGCGCTTCAAACTCCGCACCCGCCGCGATCGCATCGAGATAACCGCAGGCTTGAAACAGCCGATTGAGAAACGTCGTCGCATGTTCCTTTTCGCTCGAAAAATCGCGACAGGCCGTGACGAACTGCTCGATTTTTTGACGATCAATAAAACCTTGATTACTTGCCATTGATCAACCCCAACACTCCCAAATAATCCTGAAACATATTGCGAGAATAGCAACTCTTT
>RDYZ01000393.1 GCA_004293855.1 Oscillatoriales cyanobacterium
CGATTTTTCGAGGTTTGGAGGCATCAAGGTAGCAAGGCTTTGAGCCTCAAATTGGCCTAGATGAGTGATTTGAACACTTATGTATACACGGTAGCCCAGCTTGGGAGAGGGATTTAGGGTGAGGGTTGGGCAGTGTAGTACTTTTGTGATCGACTTGTGTATACACCGTAGCTCGTGAGGGAGAGGGTGAATGTCCGTGCCAGAGGTCTAAATATTCAGGCAAGACGTCTAAATATCAAGCGGACGATTCGCGATCGGTAGGGGCGTCCTGAGTTTGATCGGGTGTATCTGCGATCGGATTGGCTGGATACACACTAAAACCATTGCGAGTCTTGGTTTTGGTCTGATACAGCGCCATATCCGCCTGACTTAACAACAGATCGACCCCCTGCTTTAAATCGGGAATGAGGCTCGAAATGCCGATCGAAACCGTCACCCGATCGCATACGGGCGATGCCTGATGGGGAATTTGCCGCTCCGCTAATAACGCGATTAAGTTCTGAGCCACCGCGATCGCCCCGCTGCGATCAGTGTTGGGCAACACAATCGCCAGCTCCTCACCACCGTACCGGGCCACAACATCATCAGGCCGACGAACCGCCTCCAGAAATACTTGGGCCACCTCGATTAAGCATTGATCACCCGCCGGATGACCGTAGCGATCATTATAGGGTTTGAAAAAATCAATATCCGCCATCAGGAGCGATAGGGGTTTGCGATCGCGCCCCAAACGTAGCCATTCTCGATCGAGCACGATGTCAAGATAGCGACGATTGGCCAACTGAGTCAGCGGATCAATCCGAACCAAGTGCTGTAGTTCTCGCTGGGCGGCCTCTAACTGTTGATTGAGTTGATTAATTTCGTGATTACGCTCTTGCAGTTCGCTGTAGCGTCGTTGCAGTTCAATTTCGATTTCGTCAGCATGTTGCACGATCATGTCATGCATAATTCTGAGATCGGATTGTTCCTGCTCTAGCTGTTCCACCCGACGCCGGAGGCGTCGCAGTTCAGCGAGCAGTTTGGGGCGAGAATACTCATCCTCAGAGTGAGATGAATGATTCATCCTGCTATGTCCCTCAGAGGAAGGCAACGGACAGGGTCTGAGCAGAGATGCGGCGCGGGGCTGCTAGGGTCAGCAGAACGCCCATTGCAAAAAGTCGGGTCATGATGGCTCAATCAGAATACAGGCGAGCGATCGAGAAATCTCCCAATCTCGTCCTAACGCAATAACGAATGTTCAGCAGTGTGCACCAGACTGGTGCGTGCTGATGATCCAAGCATAGGGATTTCCCCGTCTTGAACTTCTAAAATATTGTCGCAGCCCTGCGACAATAACATTCTGATTGGTAAGGATTGCAACTTGTGATGTCACCCTACACACGATCGCCCTCCCAGTCGGGACACTCCTCATCCTCCCAACCGTAGGGATGCATGGCACACACCAAGATGTGTTCACCGTAACGATACCCATGATAGTGCTGACAGCCCTGACAGGCGGGATACCGTTTCGCAGTGGGTCGCACGTGGGACAGTGGCACAAACCAGTTTGGATCATTCTCAAGATCTGAGGGATCAACCGGTGGGCTGGATGGTGAGTTTGGTGAATGGCCGGAATTGTGTGAATTGGGCGAGTCACGATCGCTCAACTCGCGCTCGTCTGGGTGGGTGGGCTCGTCACTCCACTCTAGTAAAACATCGACAAGCGCATTGATTGAAGTTTCCAGGGCTCGATCGCACTCCTCTAGCCACCCCTCCAGATCGTTAAAGGCTCGGTGTACCTCGGGTGGGATGAGCGGCTCGACGTGGGTCACAAACTCAGACGTGGCCGTATCGATATCGTCCAGCGTCTCAATGACCCAATGATCCACCTGATCAATGGTGTCATTGAACTGGTGTTCCAGATCCGTGCTGGCCTGATGAATCGCCCGCTGGAACTGTTGCTGTAGCTCATTGAACCAGTCGTTCATGACGGCCCTCGCTTGGCTGCGTATTGGCGTGTATGGACG
>RDYZ01000258.1 GCA_004293855.1 Oscillatoriales cyanobacterium
CGCAATTCGTAGGCTGTAGGTCATTGATCCACCGTGGAAGGGTTGTAAGGGTTGGGTTTGAAATCGGGCTAACTATTCCTGCGTCTTAATTTGTCAGACATACGATCGTGACGGCAACAGTAAAACTACGCGACCTTACCCGAGCAAACTTTCGCCCTATGGGCAACGACGACGCTACGCCCCCCGGATATGATTCCTGAATCGATGCAACTCTGTCCGATCGAGCGTCCAAGACTAACCCCCTGATCGGCGAGAACCGCGTGCAACCACTCCAAAATATCGAGGCGAAATCAGTCTCCTTGGAGTGATGTCACCCCAGAGGGACGCCAATACCGTAGGATCGACGGGGAATAACGCAAACTTTTTACCCCTGAGCAGCCTGACGTGAACGTCTTCGTCTATCACACCCCCGAGTTAACCCCGATCGATCCGCTACCCGATTGCGCCGTTGTGATCGATGTCCTCCGCGCCACCACGACAATCGCCACTGTCCTTGATCGGGGCGGTGATTCCGTCCAAGCTTTCAGCGATATTGACGAACTTCTTGCTGTGAGTGCAAGCTGGGATGCCGATAAACGGCTGCGGGCCGGTGAGCGGGGTGGCGCAACGGTCGAAGGTTGCGATTGTGGGAACTCGCCCCTGGAATACACACCCGAAGTGGTGGCAGGGCGTCGCCTCTTTCTCAGTACAACCAACGGAACACGAGCCTTAGAGCGGGTGGCGGATGCGCCGATCGTGGTAACAGGCGCTCTCGTGAATCGCCAAGCGGTGGTCGATGCCATCATCCAGCGTCAACCGGAGACGATCGCCTTGGTGGGATCAGGTTGGCAGGGCGGATACGCGCTCGAAGATACGGTCTGTGCAGGAGCAATTGTCGCAGGTTTGCTATCGGCTACCGGTGCAAAACTGATGGATATCGCAGCCAATGATGAAGTTGTGGCCGCATGGTCGCTGTATCACCAATGGCACGATCGTCTAGGAGAGTTGGTGCGTATCGCCAGTCACGGCCAACGTTTGCTACGGCTTGAACCAGACCGCACGGATCTCGATTACTGCGCTCAACTCGATACGATCGCGACGGTTCCGCTGCAATCCGATCGGGGCGTCTTAATCGCCGCATCCTAGGCAATGCCTAGGTTTCACACATCCGGCGAGCATTCTGCCTAAATTATTTTTTCGTGATTTCCGGATCTCCATTCCCACCTTTGTAGTAAAGAAGTGGTAGATGCACCCTGATGGTAAACTCCAGCGCTAGCGCCGGAGTTTTTTTTGCCTAATTTTTGGCGTCATTTTGACGTTGCAATATTCATCACCAACAGCGTTACCGGAAACCTCGTTCACGCATCGAATGGATACCTATGGGGCGAAATTCCCAGTGTCTTTCCCTGGACGGCTACTCGAAGACGAGCGTAACCAGAATGCGAGTTTGGGGGATTGTTAAATGTTGCTGCTGTCCTGAGTTCAGCGGGATCGCAACCTTTTTGGATTCAATCAGCACCTATCCTCTAGAGCAAGGATTTGAGCACTCTTGAGAAACAGCTCCGGATCTCTGTTCTATGCAAACTAAAAGCTCGGATTCCGATCGCGCTAGGGTTTAAGAAAAGTATTTCGATCGCTTTTTTTCGTCTCCTTGCAGCGTACCGATCCCTATGTTCTCCCCCCACTCAATCCCCGATGAAACCTCATTTTTTCGCGATCCCGAACTGTTCGAGAGCCTGAAAAATTACGTCCTACCCCAACTGCTCCGTCGCCGTCGCCAAAACAAAAAACTCACCATTTGGTGTGCTGCGTGCTCCAACGGCCAGGAAGCTTACAGTTTGGCGATGTTACTTCAAGACCATTTTCCTAGTTTGACCAGTGGCTGGCAGCTTGATTTTTTAGCCACAGACATCTCTTCGACAGCGATCGCCCGTGCTCGGAGCGGTGAATATAGCGATGCTGAAATTCAGCGCCGTTTACCGATACACCTCAGATCTCGCTATTTTGTACGTCATGGTTCTGGCTGGAAAATTGTGCCGGAATTACGACTTTTGGTGGAATTTAACGAACTGGATTTGAGGCGTAGCTGGTCGAATCTCCCGCTCTCGATCGACCTGATCTTGATGCGTAATGTTTTGATTTACTACGACCTTGTGACCCGTGAGCTGATTCTCGATCGCATTCTCGATGTGCTAAAACCGGACGGCTACCTTTTCTTAGGAGCAACCGAAACGGCCTTTAATCTCGATGGTACATTTCAAGCGATCCGGCTTGGTCAAGCTGTGGGTTATCAAGCACGATCGCCGTATTAAACCTGATCTATAGGTTGATCTCGGCTTGGTCTCGATTTGGTTTTGGCTTAAATTTCTCATTCCCCCATTCTGCGTGGGCAACGGGCGAGCTAGACGCTCTGCGTCGTCGCCAAATCTCGCACCACTGGACGCAGAGCGTCCCTACGGCATTCCTACGCAGAGCGTAGGAACGAGCGGTAACGACGATCTCATAGTTACAGCCAGTTATGTATACACCGTAGAGGAAACAAGCGGTGATCCGAAGACAATCCGCAGACAATCACCCGTGTTCGTTCGGTCAAGGTGAGGGAACCCCACGCGAATGCAATTGAATCGATCGAGCCTGCTTCGATAGGATACGGGGAGAGCAAATGTGGTGAGATTGAGGATTTCATTCTGAACACACCACCCTTGCTAGTCTCCGTTTGGATGGTCGAGCAAGACTTCATACAGCGAAACCGATCCCGACGAGACTCACTCAACAGCACGCATCAAGAAAGGAGGTGCAGCGATGAATGGCTCATTTCGTGTTGGTAGCCTGTTTGGTATTCCGTTCTACGTCAATACCTCATGGTTTATCGTCCTTGCCCTCGTAACCTTTAGCTACGGTACGGAACTCGGCGCAACCTTCCCCCAGTTAGGCTTTGCAGCCTCCTTTCTACTCGGTTTGGTCGCGGCTTTGCTCCTCTTCTCCTCGGTTCTGGCCCACGAGTTAGGCCATAGTTTCGTGGCGATGCGCCAGGGGATCGAGGTGAAATCAATTTCACTCTTTCTGTTTGGCGGTCTGGCAAGTTTCGATCGCGAATCCAAAACTCCCGGTCAAGCCTTTTGGGTGGCGATCGCAGGCCCTCTCGTGAGTCTTGGTCTCTTCGGCCTTCTGCGCTCGGTTCTGTTCGGGTTTAATACCCTATCCCCACTGACTGCCGTTATTAGTCTCCTGGCCTCCATTAACCTGATCCTGGCGCTCTTTAACCTGATTCCGGGTCTACCTCTGGATGGTGGTAACGTCCTCAAAGCGATCGTCTGGAAGATTACCGGCGATCCCTACAAAGGCGTTGTCTTTGCTGGCCGTGTGGGTCAAATCTTTGGCTGGCTAGCGATCGGTACTGGACTGCTGCCGGTGTTCTTTGGCTATGGCCCCCAACTGTGGAACATCCTGATCGGCTCATTTCTCCTTCAAAATGCCGGACGTGCGGCTCAGTCGGCCCAAATCGAGCGTACTCTGTCGAGCCGCACCGCTGCGGATGCCATTACCCCAGATAGCCCGATCGTCCGCAGCGACCTCACCCTACGCGAATTCGCCAACCAGCACATTATCGGCAACACCCGCGAGTGGAAACGGTTTCTCGTCGTGGATGAGACCGGCAAAATGATCGGCGCGATCGCCGCTGATGATACGAAAAAAATCGCCACCTCTGACTGGGTAAGAACCACCGTCGTCGAACTCACCCAACCCCTCACCCTCGAAACGATCACCGCGAGTACCTCCCTCCTCGAAGCGCTGCAAATGATGGAGCGGATTCACCAGAACGAGCTACCCGTTGCCGACGAAACCGGTGCGATTATCGGGTTGTTTGAGAAAAATACCGCGATCGAAATCCTCCGATCGGAACGTGAAACGGAAACCCACGACACCCCAAAATCCGCAGAAGTTCAGGTCAGCAATGAATAATGATTGAGATTCAGGGATAAACCGAGAATGATTCCGTTCACCTCCCCAAGTCATGCAAAAACTGCATCTATTTCGTGCCAAGATTGCGTCACCCTATGGGGGTGAGACCGGCAAAGCCCAGGCATAGGCCACGCCTAAATCGTGATTCCCGCCCATTTTGATCTCGCTTAATCTCCCTCTCCATCGCGATTTCTTCGTTAGTATTGAAGCAATCGCGTTTTTTTTTGGCGGACATCCCCGCTCAACCCCGCACCGAACCGGACTAGACCCGTTAGAGAGTGGCTGAAATAAAAAACATAAGCTAATCTACACGTAAGATTGAACCAGAGCTTGCCAAAACATACTGTGTCCATGGCGTTTTGTGGCCAATGTCATTTCCCCTTGGAACCGACTACTCACTATAGACGTACGGCTATCAAACGTGAATAACACTTCAGGTATGCCAAAAAACCCTTGGAACTGGCTTTAATTTTCTGCAAACAACTTGCACAGTTGCGCTATACTTTCCCGGCGAGTGGCTTTCGTGAACACAACGATCGTCAAAAACCTTCAACGAGCCGTATTCTCCACAACTGTGTAAACCTTCCGATCAGGGCGCATCTGCCAGTATTCCGTATCAAGGTGATACTGCGTTGGGTGACGAATACCGGACAAAGTTCGTAAGCCGAAGCGACCTACCGGTGCGTTTATGCACTAGGGACGTGGCGATCGCTTGCATTGAGTTGGAACCGGCCAGCTCAGTATTGATGACCAAATTTAGGAGTACGAGGAACGCAGAATGACCCAGGCGAACAATGTAATCGTCCAACCTGCTGATGATATCGAGCAGATCTCTTACGAGAGTGACATAGAAATAAGTACGCCGCTCAGCCTTGAGGCACAAGCCGACGAACTTCTTCGTGCCGCTGCGGGTTCGGCTGGGTCGAAAAAAGCTACCAAGGCGCGAACCACCAAACGCCGCGCCCCGGCTGCCGCGAAGAAAAAGCATTACACCGAAGATTCGATTCGCCTCTATCTTCAAGAAATTGGACGCATTCGTCTCCTCCGTGCAGACGAAGAGATTGAACTGGCTCGTCTCATCGAAGATTTGCTCTACCTCGAATACATCCTCACCAGTTATGAGGACATGCATGATGTGGAGCTGAGTGAGCCGGAATGGGCACGGTTGGCTTGGATTGCAGATCCGATTCGTGCTCAAATTTGTGAAGACTTCAAGAGCAAAGAGAAGAAGCCCGATACGGAGAAAGACGTCTGGCCGAAGGTGAAGGAAGCCCTCGAGGCCGTTTCGCCTGAACAGGAGAAAGAATGGGAATCGGCCCGCCGTAAGTTTACGAATTCGTTCCGCACGCGACTGTTTAAAACACGTCGGGCGAAGGACAAAATGGTTCAGTCGAACCTGCGTCTTGTGGTATCGATCGCCAAGAAATACATGAATCGTGGCCTCTCATTCCAGGATTTAATCCAGGAAGGTAGCCTTGGTCTAATTCGTGCGGCAGAAAAATTCGACCACGAGAAAGGATACAAGTTCTCCACCTACGCCACGTGGTGGATTCGTCAGGCGATTACCCGGGCGATCGCGGATCAGTCGCGCACGATTCGCCTACCGGTGCACCTGTACGAGACCATTTCGCGTATTAAGAAAACGACGAAACTGTTGTCTCAGGAAATGGGACGCAAGCCGACAGAGGAAGAGATCGCCACGAAGATGGAGATGACGATCGAAAAGCTGCGCTTCATCGCGAAGTCCGCGCAACTGCCGATCTCGCTAGAAACGCCGATCGGTAAGGAAGAGGATTCTCGCCTTGGGGATTTTATCGAGTCAGATGGCGAGACACCGGAAGATCAAGTCTCGAAAAATCTGTTGCGTGAGGATCTCGAAAGTGTCCTTGACACCCTCAGCCCGCGTGAACGGGATGTGCTGCGTTTGCGGTACGGCCTCGATGATGGCCGCATGAAGACCCTTGAAGAAATCGGTCAGATCTTCAACGTAACACGCGAGCGGATTCGTCAAATTGAAGCGAAGGCACTGCGTAAGCTGCGTCATCCCAACCGCAACAGTATCTTGAAAGAATATATCCGTTAGATGCGTCCTGCTTGCACGCATCCGCCCGATGAGTGTCAGGCCGTTCGTTAAGAGACTGAACCCTGTCGATCTTGTGAGAGGTCGGCAGTTTTTATTTTTTGGTGTGCCAGGTTAATTCAACGTCCAATAAAAAAAGCTTCTTTTCTAATTCTAGAAAAGAAGCTTTTTGTTGAGCAACCGTTAAACAGATCCCAACCTAACTAACGGTTTCGATCGAGTTAACGTTTCGCCAGTTTCTTCGCGTCGATTTTACGGAGGCGTATCGACTCTGGTGTTACTTCCACCAGTTCATCCGAGGCGATGTATTCGAGAGCTCGTTCGAGACTCATTTCCATCGGTGACTGAAGCTGTACCAGTTCATCACCCGACGAAGCGCGGTGGTTGGTCAACTGCTTCGTTTTGCAGATGTTGAGTTCTAGATCCTGCTGACGATTGCTTTCGCCAACGACCATACCTTTGTAGACTCGCGTACCGGGCTCGATGAAGAAGACGCCGCGATCCTCGGCATTCTTCAGCGCGTAGAAGGTTGCCACGCCTTCCTCAAAGGAAATGAGCGCACCGTTGCGGCGGGTTTCCACGTTGCCGGACATACGGCGATATTCGAGGAAACTGTGGTTCATGATGCCGTCACCACGGGTGAGACGCATGAATTCACCACGGAAGCCGATCAGACCCCGTGCCGGAATGACAAACTCAAGCTGGGCTCGTCCGCCATTCATTTGCATGTCTTGCATCTCGCCCTTGCGTTCGCCGAGACGTTCCATACAGCCGCCGACGGCATCTTCAGGCACATCGAGGACGAGCAGTTCGTAGGGTTCGCTGGGTTGGCCGTTGATCTCGCGGAAGATAACCTGAGGCTGCGACACTTGGAACTCGAAGCCTTCACGACGCATCGTTTCGATCAGGATGCCGAGGTGAAGTTCACCACGACCCGAGACAGAGAAACGATCGGGTGAGTCGGTTTCCTCGACCCGGAGAGCAACGTTGGTTTCCAGCTCGCGCATCAGACGATCGCGAACTTGACGCGAGGTGATGAACTTGCCCTCCTGGCCCACAAACGGCGAATCATTAATCATGAACGTCATTTGTAAGGTCGGCTCGTCTACCTTGATCAGGGGGAGCGCTTGCGGTTCGTTGGGACAGGTGATCGTTTCACCGATGTTAGCGTTCGCAAACCCAGCGACGGCAACAATCATCCCGGCGCTCGCTTCGGGTAGTTCGACGCGGGCCAAGCCCTGGAAGCCCATCAGTTTTGAGATTTTGGACTTGACGATCGAGCCGTCCTCAACGATCAGTGCTGCCTGTTGACCAGCTTTGATCGTGCCGTTGTGGATGCGACCAATGACAATTCGACCGAGATAGTCGGAATAGTCGAGGGTGGTGACTTGAAGCTGAAGCGGCTTCTCGGGGTCACCGACCGGGGGCGGAACGTGACGCAAAATCGCTTCAAACAGCGGCTGCATGTCTTTGCTTTCGTCTTCGAGATCGTTTTTAGCAAAGCCCGACAGACCGGAGGCAAAGAGATAGGGGAAATCACACTGATCATCATCAGCGCCAAGTTCGATGAAGAGGTCGAGCGCTTTATCGATCGCACCAAACGGCTCAGCTTGGGGGCGGTCGATTTTGTTGACCACGACGATCGGGCGTAGACCTTTTTCGAGCGCTTTTTTGAGTACGAAGCGGGTTTGGGGCATCGGGCCTTCGTTGGCATCGATGATCAGGATGCAACCATCCACCATACCGAGGACGCGCTCAACTTCACCACCGAAGTCCGCGTGTCCGGGTGTGTCAACGATGTTGATCAGCGTGTCTTTGTAGTAGACCGCTGTATTTTTCGACAGAATAGTAATACCGCGCTCGCGTTCGAGATCGTTCGAGTCCATCACGCAGATCGGAACGTCTTCCCCTTCACGAAAAATGCCGGACTGCTTGAGGAGGGCATCGACCAGAGTGGTTTTACCGTGGTCAACGTGGGCGATGATCGCAACATTACGGATCGGGAGAGACATATAGGTTGGGGAGGTTCGCGTGGGTTAAAGGAAGAGTTTCGATCGCGGCGGGACGAGGGTGATCTACGGTGTAATGACGAGCGTAGAATCCGACCGAGCGCTCAGTGCGCTGACAGATGTCGCAGCGTTAGACTAAATGCAATGCGCGTATAGGTGTAGCGAACTTGATTGACGATCTCAACGTTTAATTACAGATTGTAACCGATAGACTTGCATACCTCGCGAAAAAGTGTCATTGAATGCAGAACAAATCCCGTGAGGCGGTTTACTTTCGATCAGGGGATTGACTGAGCCATATTGCCTCAGTCCCCGGTCTAATTGCGATGATTGTTGTCCATCGGTAACCGTGTGCCCGCCCAGCAAAGCTTTTCGCGCAGGGTCTGATAATACGAGTAGTTTTCGTGAAGAATAATAAAATTCGCTTCGGCGTTCGCCATCTTCACGTCCACTCGCTGTCCCGGCCAGATGGATGTCCCCAAGACGCTATCGGTCCACAGTTTGGTACTGAGGTCGAGATCCTTCAGGGGCCAAATGCTAACGATCGATCCCGGTGGCAAGATTAACGTTCGGCTCGACAGGCTCATGGGACAGATGGGCGTCACAATGATGGCATTCATCCCCGGATGGACGATCGGGCCATTGGCGGCAACGGTGTAGCCCGTCGAGCCGGTGGGAGTCGAGACGAGCAGGCCGTCACCTTGGTATTGATCGACGATCGCGCCATCCACTTCCAGTTCTAACGTTGACGTCAACATCCGGTTTTCAGCGGACGGACGAATACACATTTCGTTCAGCGCAAAAAATCGATCGCTGAGGGGTTCTCGATTGGATCGCGATCCCTCAAAAATTCCCGCTTCGAGCATCATGCGTCGCTGTACCGCAAAGCGATCGGACAGCAGGCGATCCCAAACCCGTTCACTATCGGCCATCACGTCTAGCGATTCCGTCAGAAAGCCGAGGTGTCCGCCAATATTGACCGCCAGGATCGGAATATCTTCGATCGCCAGTTGTCGCGCCGCCGTAAGCGCGGTCCCGTCTCCCCCCAGGACGATCGCCAGGTCAATCGCTTGGGTCACCGATGCGAGAAAAACCGGGTAGGGATTATCTTTTGGGCCACTGGGTCCGAGCAAGACCTTCGCGCCTCGGGCTTCGAGTTGGCGAGCATATTGTTCGGCGTAGCGTTTGCTCACCAGATGACCGGCCTTGTGAGCGATGATGACCTGCTTAAGCTGCATCCGATCGACTCCGTGAAGTAACAACATCTCGCTACAGCCATTATTGCGAGAAAGGTTGCGATCGGGTGAATCGCGATCGGGAAGTTCAGCCCTGCACCTCAGCTTGG
>RDYZ01000394.1 GCA_004293855.1 Oscillatoriales cyanobacterium
CCCAGGCCGGGAGAGGGACTTTGATCCTTAAAATCTGGCTCCCCTTCTCCCATTTTGGGAGAAGCGATGCACTGAGCTAGTCGAAGTGGGGCTGGGGGATGAGGGCATTCATTGGGAGTATGCGTTTGCCCTGGTTTGCGCCCCGACGAACTGCATAGACGTCGATCGAAACGTTAAAATGAACGACCTAGCGCCACTCGCCGCGCCACCCGACCGATCGTCGTTCCCCCCTAGCCTGCCCGATGACTGACACCACCACCCGCCCGACCTCTAGCCTGCAACGCGACCTGACGACGATCGACTTTCAAGAAGAATTTGACGTGGTTGTGGTCGGAGCCGGTCATGCGGGCTGTGATGCCGCCCTGGCTGCGGCTCGCATGGGCTGTAATACCCTGCTGCTAACGCTGAACCTGGATAAAATCGGCTGGCAACCCTGTAATCCTGCCGTTGGCGCACCGGCCAAATCCCAGCTTGTCCACGAGGTCGATGCTCTCGGTGGCGAAATCGGCAAAATGGCCGATCGAACCTATCTGCAAAAGCGAGTCTTAAACTCGTCGCGGGGGCCTGCGGTCTGGGCGCTGCGGGCGCAAACCGACAAGCGCGAATACGCAGCGGTGATGAAACGCATCGTCGAAAATGAGCCGAATTTGTCCGTGCGTGAGGGCATGGTGACGGATTTGATCATCGGCAAAAACGACGAGGTGATCGGCGTCGAAACCTATTTCGGGGTGGCCTTCGCTTGCAAAACGGTGATTTTGACCACCGGTACATTTTTGGGTGGTGTGATTTGGGTCGGTAAAAAGTCAATGCAGGCCGGACGCGCGGGCGAATTCGCGGCGGTGGGCTTGACGGAAACGCTGCAACAGTTGGGCTTTGAGACCGATCGCCTCAAAACGGGAACACCGGCACGGGTCGATCGGCGATCAGTGGACTATACCAAAATGGAAATTCAGCCACCGGACGATGAGGTGCGCTGGTTTAGCTTTGACCCCGAGGCGTGGATCGAGCGTGAGCAGATGAACTGCTACTTGACCCGAACGACGGCAGAAACCCACAAACTGATTCAAGATAACTTGCATCTCTCACCCGTGTACGGCGGCTGGGTGGATGCCAAAGGCCCCCGCTACTGTCCCAGTATTGAGGATAAAATTGTCCGGTTTGCGGATAAGGCGAGCCACCAGATTTTTATTGAACCGGAAGGCCGCGAAATTCCTGAGCTGTATATTCAGGGTTTTTCGACGGGTTTACCGGAGGCGTTGCAGCGGCAAATGTTGCGATCGCTGCCCGGTCTCGAAGCCTGTATCATGCTGCGTCCGGCCTATGCTGTCGAATACGACTACCTCCCGGCGACGCAGTGTTTACCGACGCTGATGACGAAGCAGGTCGAGGGGCTGTTTTGTGCGGGGCAGATCAACGGCACAACGGGGTATGAGGAGGCGGCGGCGCAAGGGCTGGTGGCGGGGATTAATGCGGCGCGGTTTGTGCGCGGGCTGGAGATGGTGGTGTTTCCCCGTGAGGAAAGCTACATCGGGACGCTGATCGATGATCTGTGTACGAAGGAGTTGCGCGAACCCTATCGGATGTTGACCTCGCGATCGGAGTATCGTCTGGTGTTGCGATCGGATAATGCCGATCGTCGCCTGACACCACTCGGTCGCGAGCTGGGTTTAATTGACGATCGCCGTTGGGATTTATTCCAGCAAAAACAGGCCAATATCGCCGCCGAAAAGTTACGACTACAAACCGATCGCGTCAAGGAACACGACCCGATCGGCCAACAAATCTACGCCGATACCCAACAGCGCATCAAAGGATCGGTCACCCTCGCCGATCTGCTGCGTCGCTCCAACTTTCACTACGATCGCCTCACACGCTACGGTCTCGGCAATCCTGACCTGACCCTGGCGGAACGGGAAGGCGCGGAGATTGACATTAAATATGCGGGCTATTTGCAGCGTCAGGAAAACCAGATCGCCGCGATCGCCAAGGAAGCGAATCGTAA
>RDYZ01000259.1 GCA_004293855.1 Oscillatoriales cyanobacterium
GCCCCAGGCCAGCCCCGCCAACACCAGTCCGCCAAAGGTTGCCAGGGTTAACCAATCCCACGGTGTGACCACCTGCATCAGGTGATCCAGTTGTTCCGTCGCGGAAAATTGATTCGGAGGAATATCTTGCGATCCCTGTTCGTGGTGGTCTGAATTGGGCATACCTGAAGGACAGCGAAGTGACCGATGGAGCAGGCTTTCATTATCGATCGTTCCTGCACTCTGTATCGGAACAATTGATAATGAATTCTATGAATTTGTGCGAATTTGTGCGCGATCGGGTTGATTCGGGACAAACATTCAAAATATTGCCTTAATGTGCCTGTTCCTGACCAGAGCTTCGATCGCGCTTGCTCCCAAAGCGATATCCTTTACCGTAGACCGTATGGATAAGCTGATCTTCACTTTTGAGCGTAATTTTGCGGCGTAGCAGCCGAATTAAGGCGGCGAGAACATTACTATGGGGTGAATTATCCTCTCCCCACAGCGCCGCGTAAATCTGCTGGTGTGACAAAACCTGACCGTAATTTTCTAGAAAGTATACGAGCAGATCAGTTTCTTTTTCTGACAACTCGATCGCACGATTATTGCGATAAGCAAGGCGAGATGATCGATCCAGTTCGATATCAGGAGAAAATGCAGTCCGGGAAGCATCCACAGATGATAATGATGCTGCGATCGATTGCGATCGTCGCAACAGGGCGCGGACTCGTGCGAGTAATTCTCGTAGCTCAAAAGGTTTGACAATATAGTCATCAGCTCCAGCATCAAGTCCCATCACACGATCGTCTAGGGTATCTTTCGCCGTTAAAAAGAGAACCGGTGTTCGATCGCCCTGATTCCGCAGCCGCTTACACAGTTCAAGACCGCTACAGCCTGGTAACATCCAGTCAAGTATCAGTAAATCGTAGTGACGAGAGACAGCTAAATCATGACCTTCTCCGCCATTGTTGGCAATATCCACCTGATGTCCTTCACTGGCGATCGTCTGCTGCAAGGCTTCGAGCAAGGCCACTTCATCATCAACAATCAAGATATTCATAGAAGGTTTAATGTAGGCTTGAATAGTGTAAACCAGTGATTCACATCATAATCAATCCACCTCAAATTTAAGAGCCTAGGATTAAGCCACATTTATCAATAATCCAGGGTTGTCAAATTAATTATTTTGATTGTATGAATATGTCTAATCTTGATCCCATTAACCTTGAAAAACGACAACTGCGTCAGCATTTTTTACGCCAGCGCCAGCAGCTCGATCGAACCCAGTGGCTACAGAAAAGTGAGCAAATTTGTCAGAATCTTCGGCAAATGCCCGCATTTCAACAGGCACGCTCTATTCTAGCGTTCACCAGTTTTCGCCAGGAACCGGATTTAAGTTCACTTTATGGTTCTACGGTTTCATCGGACGGACTGTGTACGCCCAACACAAACACCGAACTCGCGAAACAGTGGGGTTTTTCCCGTTGTGTTGGTGACACTCTGGTCTGGCATCACTATCAACCGGGACACGTCTGGATTCACGGTGCGTATGGTATTTGTGAACCCGCAGCAGACTGGCCCGAGGTGGATCTGAGCCAAGTTGATCTCATTTTGGTTCCTGCCGTCGCTTGCGATCGATCGGGCGGGCGGCTGGGATACGGTGGCGGTTTCTACGATCGGTTTCTAGCCCAGATGGATCACCGATCAATCGTCACGATCGGTATTATTTTCTCATTCGCCTATTGTGAACAACTACCAGTGCAAGCTTGGGATCGATCGCTAGATTTTGTGTGTACTGAAACGGCTATTGAGGGCACAACAAAAATTATTTCGATCCGCTAAAATACCTAATTCGTTATATGAAAATTCTATTTGATTCTCGTTTAGTTATTGCTTGACCATCGAGATATACGAATAAACACGTAGATGTTCGCTATAGATTAGCGAGTTAATGCTACGTTAATGCTCAAAATGATGAGAGTTTGACTGGAAATTCTCCTCAACTTTCAGAGAATATTTTGTCCCTAAGACTGGCCCAGAAATGCGGAAATAACAGGATAGTCATCAAGCTGTTACAGTAACTTTTGATCGCATCATGGCTTGCTTCACGGGAGGGGTATGTCTCAGCTACATCACTCAAAAGAAACGACGCTTTCGGATATTATTCATGGCTCAGTTCGCGTGATTAATACAGACGTGGATGTTCTGGAAGCCCTATCTCTGTTTCACCGTGAACATCTCCTGGAAGCGATCGTCTGGGAAAACGGGCAATGTGTCGGGGTGATCACCAAGCGGGACTTACTGGAAGCCCTCTACCAAGCCGACGCGACCGGCGACGTGATGGCCGATCGGCGGGTTGCTGTGGGGTCGGTCAGACAATTTCCTGTGGTTATTCTGGCTCATCCAACCATTGCAACGCTGGAAGACCTCTGGTGCTACCGTTTCCCAGCATCTCAACCGAGTGCGATGGAGTCTGTGGCGATCGCCCCGGCGTCCGCCTCAATTCAGCCGTCAACGAACCATGCTCCCACGTCCCCGATGCCGGTCCATGATTCTGACCTACATCCAGACCATCACTATGTCATCCTCATCGATGCGGAACAACTCCCCTGTGGTTTGGTCGGTCCGGAGGGCTGGAGAGGGCTCGATCGGTGGAAAATTGCGCAGCTTGCTTGGGAATTGCAAGAACGTTGTGGGCCTGATGGTAACCCGATCGTGCGCGAACCACGGGCACAGCCTACGGCAGAACAGCCGCCGCTGTCGGAGGCTAATGTGGGACTTGAGCGACAACTTCAGGAGTATCAACTGCTTGTGGAAAAGTGGCGTACCTCCGAAATGGAAGTTCGTGCTTTTTTTGAGGCCATGACGGAAGTGGTGCTGATGGTGGATGCTCAGCTCAATGTCATTCGGATCGCACCGACTAGCCCTCAGTTACTCTATGGCGCAGAGACAGACATTTTTACGCAAACCGTTGAGATGTTTTGTGACTCGGAGCGCATGGCGCCCTACGTGGGGATCATTCACGAGGCGATCGCCACCAAAGTCGGAACCAGTATTAAGTATCAACTGGAGGTTGACGAGCAAACACGCTGGTTTTATGCACGGATCTCACCCGTGACGGATCTCGATTGTATTGTGTGGGTGGCGCAGGATATTACGGCGCTGGAGCAGTCCGAAACGGCTCGCATTGAGACAGAAACGCGGCTGGGGTTGCTGCTTGATGGTGTGAGCGATTATGGCATCTTTGAGCTGAATCTCGATGGCACGATCGCCAGTTGGAATACAGGGGCGGAGCGCATTCATGGCTACACCGAAGCCGAGATCATCGGTCAGCCCTACGATCTGCTGTTTAGTGCGAGCGCTCTGGATGCTCAGATGCCCCAACAGGAACTCGACTCAGCTCGTCGTCAGGGTCGTTACGAAGGTGAGGGGGTGCGCAAGCATCAGTCTGGCCGATCAATCTGGGCCGATGTCACCATTTCCGCACTCCGGGATCGAGAGAACGCGATACGCGGCTTTGCGGTGGTTGTCCGCGATACAACGGAGGAACGTCGAGCCAAGCTGTGGCAGAAATTATTAGAACGCGCAATCAATGCCTCTGACAACGGGGTGATCATCACGGATGCGACGAATCCCCATAATCCGATCGTGTATGTCAATTCCGGCTTTGAAGCCATTACCGGCTATTCGGAGTACGAGGCGATCGGGCGAAATTGCCGCTTTTTGCAAGGCAACGACCAGGATCAACCGGGAGTACAAGCCTTACGTCAAGCGATCGCCCAGCACCAGAGCTGCCGCGTCACCCTACGCAACTATCGTAACGATGGCTCGATGTTTTGGAATGAGCTCACGATGTCACCCGTCCAAAATGAATCGGGTGCGGTGACCCACTACATCGGCATTCAAACGGACATTACAACCAGTCACGAGAGCAAAATTGAACTGGCAACCCTTGGGGCAAAACTACAAGCCGTTTTTGATTCTGCCTGTGATGTGGCGATCGTTTCCACCACATCCGATGGGACGATCCAGCTTGCAAACGTGGGAGCGCGGATGCTGCTGGGCTGTCCCGAAGAGATGGATCTTCAGCAATTTTCCCTCGAGCAATTTTTCTTGAGTACGGAGATACAGCAGCGCTACGCACAGCTAGAGGGGAAACGATCGCCCATCGGATCGTCCCCCACGTTATTTGACTGCTTCGCACTCTGTGGCATTCAGGATCGATTGGAGCCCTACGAGTGGACACTTCAGCGCTATGACGGCACAACCCTCTGGGTCAGCCTCGACATTGCACCGATCTATGACGACCACTACAACATTTTGGGCTTTGTGGCGATCGCCCAGGACATCACCGAACGCTCACGGATGCAAACGGAATTACAGCAATCCAAGATGCTACTGGATGGGGTGTTGAATAGCTCGATCGATGGCATCATCGCCTTTCAAAGCGTTCGCGACCCCAACAGTCGGCAGATTCTTGATTTCCAGTGGCTCGTCTCCAATGCAGCGGTGAAACGACTCACACCACGTTTCAGCCACGGGCAGGTCGGCCAATACTTACTGCAAACCATGCCAGAACATAAAACCAATGGTCTGTTTGACGCCTATGTTGCCGTCGTTGAAAAGGGAGACCTCTTTGAGACCCAAATCTGTTACGACGATACCGATCCACCGGTCTGGCTTCAGTTGACGGCAGTGCCCCTAGGGGATGGTCTAGCGGTCACGTTCCGCAACATCACCAAAAACAAGCGTATCGAAACCATGCTTCAGGAGGCCAATGATGAATTACAGCAAAAAATCATGGTCCTTGATTCGCGGAATCGCGACATGCTCAAGCTTGGGCAGATTAACGAATACCTACAGGCGAGTACAACGGTTCATGATGCCTATAACGTCGTCGCGGCCATTATGCCGGATCTCTTTCAGGATTGTTCCGGGGCCGTCTACGAGAGCGAAGACACCGATCAAGCGGCAGAACGGCTGACCTGTGTTGTCAGTTGGGGAACTCAAGCGCCGGTATCGGCCCTGAGCTTCGAGCACCAAGATTGTTGGGCCTTGCGCCGCAGTCATGGTCACTATGTCAGTCAACACAAACACAGCTTATTTTGCCCGCACCTCACGGCACGGGAGGCGATCGGCGTGTCCCTGTGTATTCCCCTCAACGCTCAAGGCAAAAGCCTCGGTCTCTTGCACCTTTGGTCACCCAATCCGGAGGCCCTGAGCAAAGACAAACGTCGGATTGCCCATACGGTCGCTGAACATTTAGCCCTATCGGTGACCAACATTCTGCTGCGTGCCAGCCTGGAGTTGCAGAGCACACGGGACCCCCTGACCGGATTGTTTAACCGGCGCTACATGGAGGATGCCTTGGAGCGTCTGATCTACCGGTCTCAGGTTCAGGCCAGTGGCTTGGGCATCATCATGATCGACATTGATCACTTTAAAAGTTTTAACGATCGCTATGGCCACGCGATCGGTGATCTCGTCCTACGTGAGGTGGCGCAACTGTTACCCAAAGCCCTGCGTCCAGCGGATATCGCCTGTCGTTACGGGGGAGAAGAACTGATGGCGATCCTGCCCGATGTGTCTGCAATGGTGGTCTACCAACGTGCCGAACAGCTCCGACGACAGATCGCCGCCCTCCAACTTAGCCCTGAGGGGCGGGCGATCGATCAGGTAACTGCTTCCTTTGGTGTGGCGGTCTTTCCAGAGTGCGGTCGCGATCGGCGTGACTTGCTCCGGGTCGCCGATGATGCCCTCTACCGCGCGAAACATGACGGGCGAAACTGTGTACGCCTTGCGGAAGCACTGGTTGAAACGATCACGAAACGCGATCCGTCTTACCCGCACCGCTCCGATCAAGAAACCCCGCTCCCCTTAGACGGCTAGCGATCGGCCCTTATGAGTCTCCATCCGTACGCAAACGCACCGATTCACCGTGGGAATGCAACCCTTCCGCCTGTGCCAAGGTTTGAATCGCACCGCCTAGGGATGTGAGGGCTTTGGGTGTGTAATGAATCACGCTCGAATGCTTGATAAACGTTTCGACCCCCAACGCGGATGCGTATCGAGCAGCTCCTGAGGTCGGCAGGGTGTGATTGGGACCTGCAAGATAGTCGCCTACAGCTTCGGGTGTTGATGAGCCGAGGAAAATCGCCCCAGCGTGACGGATCTGATCCAGGAGTGCCCAGGGATCTTCGACTTCGAGTTCGAGGTGTTCTGGAGCAAATTGATTGGAGAGATCGATCGCCGCTTCGAGCGAGTCCACCACCGCGATCAGACCATAGTGGGCGATCGACTTTTCCGTGAGTTCCCGACGCGGGTGATGCTGGAGTTGAGTCTCCACTGCGGTCACAACCGCCTGGGCTAAATCCGCACTCGTGGTCACCAAAATTGCCGCCGCCATCGGATCATGCTCCGCCTGAGCCAACAAATCCGCCGCGACAAACGCCGGATTCGCGTGACCATCCGCAATCACCAAGACCTCCGACGGCCCCGCGAGCGAGTCGATCCCCACCGTGCCGTACACCAGCTTTTTCGCGAGCATCACATATACATTCCCCGGCCCGGTGATCACATCCACCTTTGGGATGGTCTCGGTTCCATAGGCTAAGGCGGCGATCGCCTGGGAGCCCCCCACACGATAAATCTCCTCAATCCCAGCCTCTTGAGCAGCCACCAGAACGGACGGCGCGATCGCCCCGCCCGCCCGCCCTGGCGGCGTCACCATCACAATACGCGGCACACCCGCCACCTTTGCCGGGATTGCATTCATCAGCACCGTACTCGGATAGGAGGCACGACCACCCGGAACGTACAAACCCGCTCGATCCACTGGCGTGTAACGCTTACCCAACACAATTCCATCATCCCCAAATTGCACCCAGCTCTTCGGAATCCGCTGCCGATGAAACGCCTCAATCTGCTGCGCTGCCAATTGAATCGCATCCAGCAGCTCCTTGGACACCTGTTGATAGGCCGCATCGAGTTCCGCACCGCCGACACGGATCTGGTCGATCGTTAACTCACAACCGTCAAATTCTCGGGTGTAGTTGAGTAAAGCCCGATCTCCCTGACGGCGCACGGCTTGCAGCACCTCGCTCACCGTCGCCTCTTTGTGGACAATACTGGCATCGTGGGTACGGTCAGCAATGCGTTGTAATTCCGATTCTGCCTCGGTTCGATCGGTGACAATTCGCAGCATGGGTTCGAGCAGTCTCCACTAAGTCTCTAGTCGGGATGCACGGTGACAAAACCAACGTGCATGATCACTGAATATGACTGAAAGCACACAACATGCCCAGCAAAACCCGCGATCGGCCCTACGGTGTAACTAAATCCGTGATCATTGGTGATCAACCTATCCACCAAGCTTAACGCGGTTTTTTACACCGCGCGACTTTCGGTATTGAAGGTGATATATTAGTATGTCTGGTAGTAAACCTTCGCTCTTCGGCGTACAACAGCTAAAAGGTATACAGGGGAATATTCGGTGGCAAACATAAAGTCCGCAATTAAACGCGTCAAAATCGCAGAACGTAATCGTCTGCGTAATAAGTCGTATAAGTCTGCGGTTAAAACATTAACGAAAAACTATCTCGCAGCGCTTGAAGGACATAAAGCGGCTCCGAGTGCGGAAACAGAAGCGGCTGTCAAAGCCACAATGTCCGCAGCCTTCAGCAAAATCGACAAAGCCGTTAAAAGTGGAGTGTTGCACTCCAACAACGGTGCTCGTAAGAAAGCTCGCATTGCCAAGCTGCTCAAACAAGCTGAATCCGTATCCGCCTAGGCTGCACCGGTGAATTCGACTGCGGCTCGCTTGATATCGGCAATTTTGCTTACCTGGCCTTTGCTTGCACTTGATGTTACTGATCGACACTCACGTTCATCTCAACTTTGACTCGTTTTCAGATGATCTCGACGCGGTTCGGGATCGTTGGCGTCGTGCTGGAGTTGATCGCTTGATCCATTCCTGTGTCGAGCCTTCTGAGTTTGGGGCGATGCAGGCGATCGCCGATCGTTGCCCTGAACTGTTTTTAGCGGTGGGGCTGCATCCTCTCAGTGCAGAACAGTGGACCGAGGCGATGGGAGATGAGATTGAACAACTGGCTCAATCCGATGATCGGGTGGTTGCGATCGGTGAAACGGGGCTGGACTTTTTCAAGACGGAGGATCGATCGCGACAATTTGCCGCGTTTGAGCGCCAGCTTGAAATTGCCCACACCTTAGATAAACCCGTCATTATTCACTGCCGCGCAGCGGCATGTGAGATGGTGCAGGTTTTGCACAACGTTCGGGAGCGCCTCCGAGGTCTGCCGCGTTGTGTCATGCATTGCTGGGCTGGAACAGCGGATGAGGTAAAAGCGTTTGTTGAACTCGACTTTTTCGTTAGCTTCAGCGGCATCGTTACGTTTAAAACCGCTGAGGCTGTGCGTGAGTCGGTCGCGATCGTGCCAAGCGATCGACTACTCATTGAAACAGATTGCCCATTTTTGGCTCCTGTTCCCCATCGTGGCAAACGCAATGAACCTGCTTTTGTTCGCAGCGTTGCGGAGCGGGTCGCCGAAATTCGAGGTCTTAGCCTGGAGGAGTTGGCACACCAGACGACTCAAAATGCCTTGCACTGTTTTAAGCTGCCTCAGTCGAGTTCACTCCCAATCTGCTCGTAGGTCGGCTGTCTCCACTCGCCCTACGGCCTTGTGGCTACTTCAAGGCTCGCCCGAATCGCTCGCGATCGCGGGTGTTTTAGCGTGAATGGCCACTGATTTTTCATTTCGTCTCAGGCATCCTTGCCCCGGTTTCAATGGCTTAACTGTCCTGTTTCACGCTGCTTCCGTGCGGGAAATCGCTATCACGTGAACGGTAGACTCCATCGTCCACCCAGCGTCCCCGTATTTCCATCTTTCGCATAACTGAAGGACTTATGACGACCCAGACTTCTGCTGCCCCTTCGTTTCAAATGCCCGACCTCGTTGAAATCCAGCGATCGAGCTTTCGCTGGTTTCTTGAGGAAGGTTTGATCGAGGAACTCGATAGTTTTTCGCCGATCACCGACTACACGGGCAAGCTTGAGCTGCACTTCGTCGGTAAGAAATACAAACTTAAAGAGCCGAAGTACAGCGTCGATGAGGCCAAGCGGCGTGACAGCACCTATGCCGTGCAAATGTATGTACCGACGCGGCTAATCGACAAAGAAACGGGTGAAATCAAGGAGCAAGAAGTCTTTATCGGCGATCTGCCGTTGATGACCGATCGCGGTACGTTCATTATTAACGGTGCAGAACGGGTCATCGTTAACCAGATTGTGCGATCGCCTGGGGTCTATTACAAATCTGAAACCGATAAAAATGGCCGCCGAACCTATAACGC
>RDYZ01000260.1 GCA_004293855.1 Oscillatoriales cyanobacterium
TCTTGTTTTTGACGAAATCGACGATGTGCATTCACGCTAGAAATTCTGGTGAAGTTGCTACACGATGCGATCGATCAGATTTAGAGTATTTTTCTATCAGTCGGTCTACGGTGCGCATCGGGCCATGCCGTTATACATCACCCCATCGCTGTATACGACAAGATTAACAACAGTTCCTCAAGCTCCCAAGACGCTCAGTCGGAAGAACCTAGGTGTCGCTTGCCTCTGTCTGCCCTCACCTTGATCGCCTGCTGTCAGATCTCCTCAACTCCTATCTACCCAGCCGACCGTGAATCGATCGTTTTTTCCCTGCTCTGCGTTTGCTCACTCACCTAGCATCCTGCGATCGCACCTGTTCCGCCTCACCGCTGCGATCGCCCTTACCCTCGTCGGCCCGATCGTGCCTCCGGCGGGTGCGAGCCTGTTCGATGCCAGCAACATCGAAAATCCTGAAGATTTCGCCCTGATTGCTGCACCCGTCGGCCAGACCAACCGCCACCAACTCCTAATCGTCGAACAACTTTCCAGTACGCGAGCCTGCTGGGAAGAGTTTCCCGGTACGCCGACGGAAATCGAGCCGTTACTGCTGTCGTTTGACTTTTCGGGAATTTGTGGCCGGATGAGCGACAGTAACGCCTACTCGGTGCGAATTGCCGGTGAGGATCTCGGTCTGCGCTATGCCCTGCGAATTCGGGAGCGTAGCGATGATGCGCTCCTCGTGGCGACACCATTACGGCGTGACAGTGGCTTGCCAGAACTGGAGTTGGGGCGCACTTACGGCTCGATCGATGGTTTCGCGAAAATTTACCTCAATCCAGCGTGGCGTTTGGCGCGGCGTTCCTACCAAGGTCGCACCCTCGGTCATGTGTACCTGACGAGCGACTACCCGATCGATCAGCTCCAGTACATCACTGGTGAAACCAATCAACCCACGGCCAGCACGACTCCGGGCGGGGTGGATGAAACAGCCGTTCCGCTCGATGTTCCCCTCTGGGGCAATCCGATCGATCCCAGCCAACCCTCAACGGGGACGCCCCAGCCGGACAACCCTCGTTAAGAGATACTGTCAACGGGTTGCGTGGGGGTCTGGGTGTTCTATGATGAAGAGCCTCATTCGGTGATTGAGATTGAGGTCACTTCCCAGACGATCGCACCGGTCACACTCAACCACTATCGCCCTCCTTCCATGATCGTGGACTGTCCGCCAGAGCCTTCCTCCCCCACTGTCACGCCGCAGGCCACGATCGCCGCGCCGATCGACGCTCCCGCAACCGGCATCGCCCATCCCTTTGTGAAATGGGTGGGGGGTAAACGGGGCATTATTCAAACACTCCTCGATCATTTACCCCTGGGGTCTCCGGACTATCCGGTGATCGATCGCTACTACGAGCCGTTTACAGGAGGTGGTGCGCTGTTTTTTGCCTTGCAACAGCGTCGCCAATTTCAGCAGGTTTGTCTCAGCGATATCAATGCGGATCTCATTACCGCCTATCGTGTGATTCAAAGCGATCCCGACGCATTAATCTCGGCGCTGGGTTGCCATGCTCAAAACCACGGCAAATCCTACTACTATGCGATTCGTCAGCAGCACACACTCACCGATCCGATCGCTCGAGCGGCGCGTCTGCTCTATCTCAATCGTACCTGTTATAACGGCCTATACCGTGTGAACCGTCGTGGTGAGTTTAATGTGCCGATGGGACGTTACAAAAATCCCAATATCGTCCAAGCGGAGAACCTTCGCGCCTGTCATCACGTCCTCCAGGGTGTGACGATCGAACATCACCCCTTTGACCAGATCACGCCCCCGCATCATTCCCCCTGTTTGATCTACTTCGATCCGCCCTATCATCCCAACGAAGACGGCTCCTTTACCAGCTATTCCAAGCAGGGGTTTACCGCAGCCGATCAAACCAGACTGCGGGATTTGGCACGAGATTTGCATGAGCGCGGCCATTACGTCATGCTGTCGAATAGCAATGCGGACTTGATTCGAGAGCTCTACGCCACACCACCGTTTCGGATCTTTGAGATTCATGCGCCGCGTCTGGTGAACTGCAAATCCAATCAACGACAGGCGGTCGGTGAAGTTCTGATTACGACCTATCCCGTTAGAAAGCTGCGATAAGCTTACAGAGAGGCGTGATGACATCGAAGCGTACCCTCGGGTTCCGTTGAAAACCGCCTCGCCTTTCGTTAACCCTTTGACCTTGATCCCCACCGCTGCCGTGCCACAACGTCCTTCGCTGCGCTTTCGATCGAACCTCTTGCGGACGGGTTTAGATCGCCTTTCCCGTCGCGTTGTCCTGCCCGTTTTGGCAACGGCGATCGGTCTGCTTGGTCTCGCGCAACCCCTCCGCGCTCAAGTCTTGGTGCCGCATACAACGGAGATTGACCCCGAGCAGCTCGAATATATCGGTCTTGAGCTGTTACAGGATGCCGATCGCTGGGCACGGTTCCAGCAGTTTGCCGAAGCCATTCCCCGTGCCGAATTAGCCTCGCAATTGTTGCCGGAAAATGCTCAGGTATGGGCGATTCTCGGTAGTTTGTACGTGCAAACCGATCGGTTTGATGAGGGCTTGTCGGCACTGTTACGGGCGCGGCAGATCGAGCCGGAAAACGCTGCGATTCGCTTTGCGTTGGGGTCGGCCTATTTTCAGGGCGGAGATTATGCCGGGACGATCGCCGAACTGCACGCGGGCTTAGAGCTGATGCCGAATACGCCCGGAGCCTTGTTTGATTTGGGCAATGCCTATTTTGTGACCAACCAGTTTGAACTGGCGATCGCCAATTATGAAGACGCCTTCGCCCAAAATGCCGAGTTTTGGCCTGCGTTAAATAACATTGGCCTGGTGCATTACGAGCAAGGTCACGTCGATCGCGCGATCGCCCAGTGGGAAACCTCAACCACGATCGCCCCGCAGGAGGCAGAGCCGCTCCTGGCGCGGGCGGCGGCTCTGTATGCCCAGGGCGAACGAGAGGTGGGCTTGACCTTGGCCGAGGAAGCGCTACGCCTTGATGTGCGCTATGCCGATCTCGAATTCCTCAAGGAAAATCTGTGGGGTGAACAACTCCTGAAGGCTGCGGAACAGTTACTCGCCACTCCCCGCTTGCAGGCCGTCATTGCCCAAAGCTCGCAGAGTGAGCCGATTTTCATCCGTCCGTAGGGTGTTGGGTGTGGCGGATCGGTTGGAGTGCTACGCTAACCAGCCTTGAGCCTTGGCCTGGTAGCCGATCGCCCGATACACCAGCTTCGCCGCTGTAAATTCCGAGATCACCAATCCCGGCAGGGGACACAGTTCCATCACATCCATGCCGATCGCCTGCTTTTCGGTCAGTAAGCGTCGGACAAACGTTAGTGTGTCATACCAGCTCAACCCACCGGGCTGCGGTGTGCCGACCCCTGGAATTACGGTGGCGTCGAGACCATCGAGATCGATCGTTAAAAATACTTTGTCGGTGGGAATGGCGGCGATCGCGCGATCGATCCAGGTGGTTTGGTCGGACGAGGTTTGGTGGTGACCCGCTGCAATCTCCTCAGCCCAGATCACCGGCACGTGGCGATCACGGATTAAATCCGCCTCTTCCTGACAAATGCTGCGAATCCCGATCGGCACGATCGGCAGCCCCAAATCCAGCACACGCCGCATTACACAGGCATGGTTATAGCGAGAGCCCTCGTAGGTATCGCGCAAATCTCCGTGGGCATCGATCTGCACTACGGTGAAGGGCTCATCCCCGAGGGCGCGGCGGTAACCGGTGACCACGCCGCCGGTAATGCTGTGTTCACCGCCGATCGTCACCACAAACTTGCCGTCCTGCTGGAGTTGGCACACCCGCGCCGCGATCGTCTCCATCGCCTCCTGATCATCCAGCTCACCCGATCGCGTATCGGCGATCGGTTCGACGGTATGCACCCCGATCGCGTAGCCCGTCTCACAGCCCAATTCCACGTCGTAATATTCCAGTTGATCCGACGCTTCGAGCAACGCCGCCGGTCCATGCTTGCAGCCCTGTACGTAGGTCGTCGTGGCTTCATAGGGAACCGGCAAAACCACGACTCGCGCGGCCTCATAGCCCGGATCAATACTCCGATCGAGAAAAGGATACAGATCGGAGGCCGTTTCAGGTAAAGGATGAGTTGTCAAGGATTCACAAACGCCGTAAACTTTTGCGGTACTTCACTCTAAATGAGAATGTACACCTCTGCACACATCACCCAGCTTTGGCTTCCCCCTCGCCACCAACGCCGATCGCCCTAGGCGGGTCAGCGTTCCATCTGTTTTTTGGATTCGTCTACCGTAGTACTCTGACCTTAACCCCCATCCACCCTTCACGCTGTCCTAGCCCTCCAATCTTGTGCCGTTGCCCCTTGAGCCCGCACGTCCCGATCAAACCTTGAATCCAGAAACCGACACACCGTCCGTTCTCGCCCTCAAGCAACTTGTCGCTCGCCTGCAACGCGAACAAAACAAAACCCAAGATCTCCTCAGTTCCCTTGGGTTTGCACTCCGTAGTTTTAATAATCTCAATCAGTTTCTTGAACTGATTCCCCTGGTCGCGAGCCGTGTGACGGATGCAGCGGTGAGTGCGTTGGTCACCTTTGCGCCGAGCGGTCGTCTACGGTTGCAGCGGCTCCATTGCACGAATGATAACGCCTGCTTGTTGGTGCGTCCGTCGATCGAAGCGGCGATCAAGGCGGTGGAAACCCACAATATTCCGCTTGAGCAATTTGATGATCTGGTGCGTCAGCAGTTGGGCAGTATTGCTCGGGTCTTTTCCACCTCGATCTTGATTCAAAATCGCGATCGGGGTCGGCTGTACATCTTTAGCCCAGATCCCGAGTACGTTTGGACGGAAACCCGCCGTAAACTGGTGCAGCTCATCGCCGATCAAACGGCGGTTGCGATGTTTAATGATGAGCTAGTTACGGAGCTCCGTCGCAAACAACGGCTCGATCGCGAGCTGGAAATCGGCGCTGAAATTCAACTCCGACTGTTTCCGCGTCATTATCCCGACATTGACGGCATCACCCTCGCCGCCCGTTGCACCCCGGCTAGTCATGTTGGTGGCGACTACTACGATTTTATTCCCACCCATTACGCGGTAGGACAAGACGAGGAACTGGAGGATGATTCCGAGACCACGCACCAGACCCGATCGCGTTGGGGCATTGCGATCGGGGATGTGATGGGGAAAGGGGTTCCGGCGGGTTTGTTGATGACCTTGACTCGGGGAATGCTCCGCGCGGAAGCGTTAAACCGACGATCGCCCGCCCAAATTTTGCAGCACCTGAATCGTGCCATGTACGCCGATTTAGAAAACTCCCATCGGTTTGTCACGCTGTTTTATTCCGAGTATGATCCCGCCACCCGTCGGCTGGCCTACAGCAATGCCGCCCACAATCCGCCCCTCTTTTGGCGATCGCGAACGGATACGATCGAAAAACTCGATACCTGGGGAATGCTCGTCGGTCTGGACTCGGATACGGAGTACGAAGAGGATTTCGTGATTCTCGAACCGGGCGACACCATTCTGTACTACACCGATGGTTTCACCGAAGCCTCCAACCCTGAGGGCGATCGTTTTGAGGAAGACACCCTGATCGATGCCTTCCAATCGATCTGCCGTCAGCACGCAACTCCCCAGGAAATCCTTGAGGAACTCTTCGAGCAGTTACGCACCTTCGTCGGCTTTGGACGATCGAACGATGACGATGTGACGCTCGTGGTGTTGCAAAGTACGGCATGATATGGGGTCGATCGCCCGGTTTTCCTGGATCGTTCCGATCTCCCATCCTCCGGCTCGCTCTCCTCCAAACCTTTGGCCCGAGTTTTCTCCCATTCCGGTTCTTCACCCGGTATCTCAAACCGGTGTCTCAAACTGGTGTCTTAACGTCCGAAACCATCCACGCGATCCTTGCCCTTCACTGCCCTACGCCATGACCCCCGATCCGACAACCACCACCCCGAACACCGCCAAAACCTGGAGCCAGCGGTTTGAATCCGCGCTGCATCCCGCCGTTGCCATCTTTAACGCCAGTATTGGCTTTGATATCGAGCTGATCGAATACGACATCACCGGCTCCGTCGCCCACGCGGAAATGTTGGCGAAAACCGGCATTATTTCCGCCGAAGAGGGCGAACTGCTGGTGAACGGCCTCGAACAAGTCCGTGCCGAACACCGCGCCGGAACCTTCACCCCTGGCGTTGATGCTGAAGATGTCCACTTCGCTGTGGAACGTCGCCTGACGGAACTGGTCGGCGATGTGGGTAAAAAGCTACACACCGCCCGATCGCGTAACGACCAAGTTGGCACAGACACACGCCTCTATCTGCGCGACCAGGTCACATCGATCCAAGCCCAACTACGCGAATTTCAAGCCGCGCTCCTCGCCCACGCCGAGCAGCACGTCGAAACCCCCATCCCCGGCTACACCCACCTACAACGCGCCCAACCCCTGAGCTTGGCGCACCACCTCTTGGCCTACTTTGAGATGGCTCAGCGCGACTGGGAACGCCTCGACGAACTCTACAAGCGCGTCAACACCTGCCCCCTGGGTGCGGGCGCTCTGGCGGGCACGACTTTTCCGATCGATCGCGAATACACCGCCGATCGCCTCGGCTTCGAGCGCATCTACGCCAATAGCCTCGATGCGGTGAGCGATCGGGACTTCGCCGTCGAATTCCTCTGTGCCTCGAGCCTGATCGTCGCTCACCTGAGTCGCATGTCGGAAGAGATGATCCTCTGGGCCTCGCAAGAATTTAGCTTCATTCGCCTCACCGATAGCTGTTCGACGGGTTCGAGCATCATGCCCCAGAAGAAAAACCCCGATATCCCCGAACTCGTGCGCGGCAAAACCGGTCGCGTTTTCGGCCATCTGCAAGGGATGCTTGTGCTGATCAAGGCGCTGCCGTTGGCCTACAACAAGGACATGCAGGAGGACAAAGAAGCCCTATTTGATAGCGTCAAAACCGTTAAAGGCTGTCTGGAAGCGATGACGATTTTGCTCAACGAGGGTATCGAGTTTCGGACGGAGCGGCTGGCGAGTGCCGTCGCGGAGGATTTCTCCAACGCGACCGACGTGGCGGACTATCTCGCGGCGAAGGGTGTGCCGTTCCGTGAGGCGTATAACTTGGTCGGTAAAGTGGTGCGAACCTGTCTGGAGTCGAACAAGCTACTGAAGGAGCTGACGATCGAGGAATGGCAAGCGCTGCACCCGAAATTCGAGGCGGACATCTACGCCGCGATCGCCCCGAGTCAGGTTATCTCAGCGCGTAACAGCCTCGGTGGTACAGGCTTTACCCGCGTCCGGGAAGCGTTAGCCAAAGCGCAAGCCACGATCGCCTAGGTTCACGCCGGATCAAATGATCTGATCCAGATGAATTAGAGGGAGACAGCGAGACCTAGCGGAATCACGGCTTTCCCTCCCCCGAAAAACCCGCGCTTTACCGGTCTTACGGTCAGGACGTAGGCAGTAGTCAGACTTCTGCCTACGTCCTGCTGTTTTTGGGGCAGTGTGTGGCCAAAACCGATCGCGATCATCCCGCGTAACACTGGCACTACGTCAATGGAAACCCTCGATCGTGTGTATCGTTTCGCTGTCCGCAATGACTGACAACGAGCTATATCTTCGCCTGTGCGATGGCGATGCCTCCGCCCTTGGCGAAATTTACGATCGCTATGGCAGCCTCGTTTATAGCCTTGCCCTCAAGGTTTTACATCGTCCAACCGAGGCGGAAGACCTCACCCAAGAAATTTTTCTGATGCTTTGGAATAAGCAGCAGTTCAACCCCGATCGAGGCAAGTTGAGTAGCTTTTTGTCCATGCTAACCCGATCGCGAGCGATCGATCGGCTCCGCTCTCGTCAACGCGCCCAAAACTTTGTCAATCGCTGGGGATCTGCCATGACTGATCACACCTTCGACACACCCTTTGACTCCGCCTCGATCGAAGAACGACGCGCCACCGTGTTAGATGCTCTCTCGCAACTCCCCGAAAAATATCGGCAAATCTTAGAACTGTCCTACTACGGCGGTCTGAGTCAATCGGAAATTGCAGCACAGCTCAATATTCCCCTCGGAACCGTTAAAACCTGGTCTCGCCAAGGACTGCTCAGTCTCCGCAAACAACTGCAAGCGTGGATGGGTTGAGGGCTAATCGCCATAGAACTCGCCCTGCGGGCAACTATGGGACATGAATTTCAAGGATTTTGGGTACTCTCAAGCTAGTAGCTGAAACCCCATTAAGCTCGGTTAAGTAGAGAGACATGACGCAGGCAACACCAACTCAGTCCGTCGAGTAGAAACATGACGCAAACGACACCAACTAGGTCATCGGCTACGACCCACCTACCGGTTCAGTCGGATACAACCTAGACCCCACCGAGAATCGAGATTCAACACCATCTCACCCACCCATAATGAACTGTTCTCAAGAGTTAAATCGGGAGGATCACACTCGTGTCACGGGAAGACTCGCAAGATCACATGGATGAATTAGCAGCGGGCTACGTGCTTGGCAATCTCTCGCCGGAGGAGGCGGAAGTTCTCCAGCAGTACGTCCGTCACAACCCAGAGTTTGCGATCGAGATTGATCGGCTGTACGACACGCTGGGTGTCATGCCCTACGCCTTGCCAGAAGCGGACGAACCGATTAATCTACGCCGTCAGTTATTCGCGATGATCGCTGAGGCCACCCCGCTTTCAAATCCGAGTACCACTCCGATCGTTACCCCTTCAGACTCAGATCGTCCAGTTCTAGCCACCTCACCCCATCCCAGATCGCCGGTGCAACCCAACCGAACACCTCTTTGCCTCTGGATTGCTTGCTGGGCAACTGTTACAGCAATGCTGTGTGGCCTGATGGGGTGGCAGACACATCGTGAACTCATGGCGACCCGTAGCGCCTTGAGCGCAGCCCGCGATCAAGTCAGCACCCTAGAAGCCACCGTCAAAGCCCAAATTGCCGATAACACCCCCATCCTGCAACCGGATGCAACCCTGGCCCGTCTCTGGCAGTTCGATCGACTCATCGAAGACCATCGCCGTGCCATCCAGGGATTAGGTCATGGTCACACCTTCCAAACCTCCAAAATTATCGAAATTGTCCAGCAATTTCAGGATGACTTTGAGTTTGCCCCGGCCTTACCCGTGCTCAACGATCCTGGGGTACAACTCATCAGCGGTTCCTTCTGTGAACTCGGTCAGATTCCGGGTTTCCGCTTTAGCTATCAGACGAAAGACGGACGCAAACTCTCGCTATATCAGGTCGGAACTCCCAGCGATCCGCTGCTTTTGCCCAAGACCAATCTAGGACGATTACACGTTCGACAGGTCGGACAGCCGG
>RDYZ01000261.1 GCA_004293855.1 Oscillatoriales cyanobacterium
CCGGTGGTGGCGGGCGTGATTGGGGTCAAGAAGTTTATCTATGATCTATGGGGCGATACGGTCAACGTTGCCAGTCGGATGGAATCGACGGGCGAACCGAACCGTATTCAGGTCACGGATGCGATTTATCAGCGGTTGCGGGATCGGTTTGAGTTTGAACCGCGTGGACTGATCCAGGTGAAAGGGAAGGGGGCGATGCAGTCCTATTGGCTCTTGCGATCGCGATCAATGCCCCCGGAAACGGGCGCTTAGGATGCAGAAATAACCGGTAAAATGACCACCCTAGTCTGTCAACATCGCATCGTCCCGTTGTAACTCTTCTAAGGCCGCTAAGGTGATCTCAAGGCTGAGTTTAGCCCGTTCAATTTTGGAAAGCTCATCCCAGGCCACCTCTTCGCTCACCGTCGATCGAGAGGACTGATCCCGCATCGCCAGGGCATAGGGCCGCGCGATCGTCCGCCAATCGTCCGACGACCACCCTGGAATCGAACCATCCACACAGCTTACCAACTGTGCGATCGCCGCTTGACCACTGCGTTCAAGCTGACCCGTGATGGCCGTGGCCCGATCCAAGATGGTATTCAGCAATTCCGCCGGAACCCGCGCCCCAAAGCGATCCCACAACCGTTCACGGGGCGAGGGGGTTGCCGCGACCTCGACGCTGGTGGCATTCCAGAGGCGATCCAGCGTACTAAAAAACCGGTGCGCTCCCGCCTCGATCGAGGCATCCGTCCAGCCGAGGTCAGTATCTGTCAGGGAGGCGTCGCGATCGAGCTGGGGATGAGATTCGAGCGGCTGCCACGCATAGGGAGAATCGTCCTCCAGGTGCAGTCGATCCAGCAAAGCAAATTCGACTTGAGCTTGAACGGCTTGGGTGGTTGCCGTGCCAATGGTGGGGGTGTGATCAGAGGATGGGTTAGCCATGATTGAGATGCGATGCGCGTGGAGGGGGATGATCAGGCGATCAAAATGCGGATGGGGTGCGTTAATATCGAGTGCTGCGACCGAAAAAGGGCGGGTGAGGAATTCACGTCTGCCATTTTTTTGATTGTCCTGCCCTAATAAACTACACGGTTACCCTAGAGTTTCCAGATGTTCCCCCAGATTTTACGGGATGCCTACTCGTGGGGTGTTGGGCGATAGGGAATGATGCCAGTGATCGGCGGATGTCAAACCGTTCAAGGCAGAATGCACCCTCACCGTGCCGACAAACCATGACAAAATCAAATTGGTCTGATCCCGAAACCCGTACCGCACGAGGGGAAAGACCTGGACTTGTGCCCAGAGGCATCCGTTTCTACAATCCCAAAACTGATCCTCGTTGACCCGATCGTCGGCGAACCCATGGATAATTTTCGAGACTATTACGGTATCCTCGGCCTTTTGCCCACGGCGAGCGCTGCTGAAGTTAAACAAAGCTTTCGTCGCCTCGCACGGCAATATCACCCGGATCTGAATCCGGGTGATAAAGTTGCCGAGGATAAATTTAAGCAAATCGGTGAGGCTTACGAAATCCTCTCGGATGAGCCTCGGCGTGCGGAATATGATCGATTTTTGACCTATTGGCGGAGCAAAGAGAAAAAACGCCCCCGACAAACGGTTAAGCAGTGGACGCGATCGAAGCCGCAAACTGCAACAGAGCTTCGCTTCGAGCAGTACGCCGACTTTAATAGTTTTCTCGATGACCTGCTGAACCGTAAAACCGTTCGCGATGTTGAACCACCGCCACCCGCCGGATCACGGGTTGATCCCGATCGTGCGGATGCCTTTGAGCCGCGCACCAGTAAGGCGGCCTACACCGTCTCGCAGTCAGCCCGTCCCCGATCGGTGCCACCACGATCAGTGCCACCGCGATCGGTGCGACCCCGTCCCGCCCCAACGCCCAAACCCACCCCGAGCGATATTGAAGCCCGCCTGACGGTTCCGCTCGATCGGGCGTTTAGCGGTGGCCGCGAACGGATTCGCCTCGAAGATGGTCGATCGCTCGATGTGAATATGCCCGCTGGTATCGTCAACGGTCAGCGGATTCGTCTTAAGGGCCAGGGACGCAATGGCGGCGATTTATTCCTGAAAATTACCGTGGCGGATCATCCGTTTTTTAGCTTGGAGGGCGCGGATGTGTGTTGCCAGTTGCCGATCACACCCAGTGAGGCGGTGCTGGGCGGTGCGATTCCAGTGCCAACCCTAGAAGGGGCGGTCAAGATGCGTCTACCGGCAGGGGTAAAGTCCGGGCAGCGGTTACGCTTACCGGGTAAGGGGTTTCCGGTGGAGGGTGGCAATCGGGGTGATCAGCTAGTGGAGGTCCAAATCGTCGTTCCCGATCAACCCAGTGACGCCGAACGCCAGTTGTATGAGCAGTTGCGCGAGATTGAAACCTTTCAGCCACGCCAAAACCTACCGCTCTAATTGAGGGTAGGGCTTTGGGTTAGATTCACGTTTGAATCGCAGGTCAGGGCTCACCCTGACGGACAACAGGCGAAAGTAAGGCGAAAACTATTCACTCAAATCCAGGGAAAGAGCCGCCGGGGTGTCTAACGGTTGGGTTTGATAGAGGCGCTGAAGTTGGAGAGCCCGAAAATCCGACGCCGCACTTTGAATTTGGCTCGATTGACTACCGGCAAATTCAGCCAAACTGCGGCCACCACTGAGATTGGCGCGATGAATCAGATCCATCATGTCAATATCCGAACCACCCAGCAGGGGATCGCGCTCGTTGCCTTGGCGCACATCGTTAAACACGTTCGGGTTGTCAAAGGTGCTTTGTGCGGCGGCGATCGGAGTATGGCTGCTCCCAAGGGCGATCGTGCCTGCCAGCAGCAGCAGACCAGCACGCAAGGAGGCAAAATGGGGGTGACGATTAGCAATCATAGGTTTCCAGAGGATTGGGTTAAGGGATATTTCGGGATGGGAGGCGCGAAAAACGGGGTCGAACTTGAACGGGTTGCCCTGGGCTTGAGCTGGAATGACGGGTTGGATTGCTAACGATTGTTGGCGCGTCGCAGCGTTCCAACGATCGCGGTCGCCATCCAGACTTTCCGCTCAATTTCAGCCCACAACCAGATCAAACCCTAAGCAAAGCGGCGACGTAACAACGGCTGCACGATCGCCAAGGAGAACGCTGCAAAACCGGCCAATATCAGCAGCGCAACACCAAAACTGATATCTCCAAAGGGTCCCGACATCGTGATGTCCCCAAGGGACCACTGATCGTGGAGGTAAAGATAACGAATCGGTTCGATCGCATAGCTCAACGGGTTAAGGCTGGCAACCACCTGCATCCAGTTCGGCATGAAGGATAGGGGAGCCAGAGCCGTACTCGCAAAGAGGAGGGGGAGGTTGGTGACAAAGATCGCGGCGATCAGCTCCACATGGCCGGGAAGCGCAAAGGTGAGCCCGAGACTCAAACCCGTCACTCCCAGGACGAGCAACAGCAAAATGGCTGCGATCATCAACAGGCCGCCGATGCCCGGTAGACCGGCTCCCCACACTGCTCCGGCCACCACGATCGTCGCTGCTTGGATCAGGCTCAAGGTCACGATAAACAGGGCAGAAGCCGCCACGATCGAGTAACGGGACACCAAGGGCGCCACCAGGAGCCGATTTAAAAAACCAAATTCGCGATCGAACATGACCGGCAACCCAGCATTCAGCGCTCCACCAAAGGCCGTAAAGACAATCACCCCCGCCCCTAAAAATTGGGCGTAGTTCTGACTTTCACCAAAGAGACCCTGGGGAACATTTTGGAACAAGGCCCCGAACAGAAACAGCCACATCAAGGGTTGAATAATCCCGGCGGCAAGGGTCGATGGACGGCGCTGGAGTTGGATAAACAGACGTTTGGCCAGTGCCGTTGTTTCCTGCACAAAGTCCGCAAAATCACTCGTCTTGTATGACGGATCAGCCGCCACGGTACGAGAGGGAACAGCGCTACTCATCGAACTTAAACCTCTACAACATCGTAGAACGTGGACTCTAGGAACTGGGATCGAGAACCTAAACCTTGAAAGGCAAGACCACTCAAATGACGTTAATCTTACCCGCATTGTAACGGTTTCTTTACGCGAGATAAGCAATCGCGCGGAATTGTGGATCTAGGGTGTGGCTTCGGTGCTTGGGGCCATCTCGGTGGTGGGGTCTGCGGGGGGCATGATCGGGGCTTCGGGCGGGGCGATCGGCTCGGGTTCGATCGGTTCGGAGTCGATCGGCTCTTTGATCGGCGTTACGGGAGCGGCGGGCTCTGGGGGTAAGGGTTCTGGATTGCTGGGGGGGGTGTTTGATCCGGGGTTGGGTGTGAAAACTGGTGCCTCGCGGACTGGGCCCGGAGCGGCAGATTCTGCCTCGTTGGGCTCATTGGGGTCGTTAGGCGTGGCGGCTTCGCGCTCAGGGTCACGATTTTGGGTGGGTTGGTTGGGATCGTCGGGATTCGTGGTTGCAGGATTATTCCGACCGCCCCGCTCACGCACCCAGCGAGTGATTTTATCCTGAGCTTCGCGATAGAGCGGGCTGTCTTTGGGGATGTTGTCGGCGAGGTTGATCGCTTCGGTGAGTTTGCCATTTTTGGCCAATTGGATCGCCCGTTCCAAAATAGGACGATCGCGTTCAATCAGTTCCCGCTGACCGAGTTCGCGAATGAGCTGGCGGGCATCTTCGTAGAGGGATCGCCCAGAGGGAATTTGTTTCAGGAGGGCGATCGCATCATCAATTTTGCCATCAACGATTAACTGACGGGCACGATCGATGATGGGTTGGTCTTCAACGGATTCGATCTGGCGTTTGCACCAGGTGATCAGCGCTTCGGCATCGACCCACGATCCCCGATCGCGCGACAGTTTTTCAGCCTGGGCGATCGCGGCTTTGTAACCCTCGATCGTATTTAAACGAGCCAAGGCGCGGGCGCGTTCAATCAGCGGCTTGTCTTCGATCCGCTCTAGCTCACGCTTCCAGGCCGCAATCAGGGTTTGGGCATAAATGCGACCCGGACGATCGCGATCAATTTCCTCCGCCTGGGCGATCGCCAGCCTAAATGAAACGGGCTGACCAAAACTGGCGACCCCGGTTGCGATTTGGAGTTGCAATAAATCTTCGAGATAGAGCTTCCAGGGGGAGATCAGTGCTTGAGACGATCGGTAGAGCGGGTGCTTGGGGGACATCTCGGCGGTGACCGCTTGGGCGTCCATGATCAGCAAAATCTGCTCATTTAGGGGAATGGAAAGGGGCGAAAAATCACGCCCGATCATCAATTCCGCCTGGGACAGTGCCACCAGGTCGCGGGCGCGGGGGTATAATTCCGCCTCTTGGGGAATAATTTTGGCAGCGGCTAGGGCCTCTTCGATCCGATCGTCTCTTTTCCGCGCGATCGCCCAAGCCAGTAGTTTTTTACTCCAGTCATTAATTTCGGGCGCACTGGCAGCACGGGCGTAGGTTTCAGGATCAACCTGACCGATCGACTCTAGGGCGCTGTAAACCGCTTGGGGATCATCATTGGCCTCCTTGACCAGTTTTTTCGCCTGTTTGAGCTTGCGGCGTCCCTCCTTCTCGGCGGCAATCCGGATCGTGGCGTCCTTGTAGCGCACCTCATACCAATAAAAATCGGTCATCAACGCCAGTTGTTCCGCCTGATAATCGGCTTCTCCCCAATTCTGATCCTTGAGTGCGGCTAACATCCGATCGAAAATGGCCGTACCTTCGCGCCAGCTTTGCTCCCAACGCAAGCGTAAATCCTGAGCCGTGGTATAGCTCGGGCTATCATTCGGGATGCGATCGAGCAGATCAAGCGCCCGCTCCAACTGGCCCGCATCCGCCGCTTGGGTTGCAATATCGACGATTTCCGCCGACCAACGCTCAATCAGATGTTCACCCTCACCCTGAAGCGGATGATCCTCGGGCCAACTGGTGACCAGATTGATCGCTTGTTCGATATCGCGCAGTTCTCCCGACTCGGCACGGGTTTGGGCGCATTGCAACCGCTCACGATCGGACACCAGCAATTCAGGCCGATCGCACTCCGGAACCGGCGGCATCGAAAAGAGCCACGCCAACGCACCTACCGCCGTAAAACCCACCCCTAACAGCATCGCCAGCCAAAACAGCGGCCAGCCCCAGAGGGCATTCATTGCCCGCTTTGAGCTGTCAAGCACAGAACTAATTTGGGTGTGAGTCCGTGCGGCGCGGGTGTTACGCACCGGCGCAGCAGCAGGTGCGACCAAGTGGCTGGAATCGACCCGCGAAATTTTTGTGACGGATGCTGTAGCTTCGGGGCTAACAACCTCAGGCTTTGCCGCACCGGGTTTGATGGGTGGCAAAACCGGATGATTGGAATCGGGAGATTTGGGCGTATCGATCGATTTCGTCATAGCAAAGCGCTGGATCGAAAGAGCAAAAGACGAAGGCTAAAGGGTACAGGTTGCAACCTGAGGTCGGGGGGCTGGGAGCAGAAGCCGACGAGAGTATCGTTACGGACGCATGATATAGATCCCTGGCGCGAATGCGAATGGTTGTTGTGCCAGCCCAGACTAAAAATCGGCAGTTTTGTCTATCCAGTGCAAGATTGAGAGATTCGGTTTCAGGATTGCGGCAGCCGGTCTAAGGTCATGGCCGAGCGTGGCAGAAAAGTACAATTCTCCTCAAAAGTACACGATCCATAGCGTTGACAGCGTAGCAAGTTGAATCCCGTTCCGTCTTGATTCTGGCAAATTTCTATCCTGTTCTTCGTTAAAACGGTAACCGGTGGGAGATCTCCCGTAAGTTTTAAAGGTAGACCTCAACGCTTTTCATCCGTTCTCTGATCCTGTTCCGCACCCATCCCGTTGACCGACTCCGATGAATTCGATCGATCGCCTGATTATTTTTACCCGCTATCCTCAAGCGGGACAGACGAAAACGCGTTTAATTCCAGGGGTTGGCTCCCGTGGGGCGGCATTGTTGCAGCGCTGGATGACGGAGTTTCTACTTGATCGGGCGATCGCATGGAGTTTAGATCGCGCTCGATCCGTCTTCCCCCCATTAACCTCGCCATCGACCTCAAGCGTTACCACCCACCGACAGATTGAAATCTGTTTTAGTGGCGGAACTCCTCAAGCTATGCGCCGTTGGTTGGGGAATGGCCCGCCGGATTCTCAATCCGATCGCCCATTCGATCGTCAACCCAATCAACCGCCGCAGCCCTATCGCTACCACCCCCAAGCTCGTGGCGATCTCGGCGATCGTCTGGCGCAGGCACTGACGCGGGCGTGGACAGAGGGGGTCGATCGGGCGGTGATTGTGGGGATCGATTGTCCATTTGTGACAACGCTGGATTTTGATCGGGCGTTTGCTGCCCTTGATCGGGCGGATCTCGTCCTTGGCAAGGCTCACGACGGCGGCTACTATCTCATCGGTACAACCCGCCCCCACGAACCGGACACTGGCGATCGTCGGGCGTCGATTCTCTTTCAGGGGATGCCGTGGAGCACCGATCGCGTCTTTGAGCTCACTGTTGCCGCCGCCCAACGTCATGGTCTGACAGTGGCGACCCTGGACACGTACCACGATATTGATGATCCCGCAGATATACCACGACTCCAACACGCGACCGCCTGGGATCAACAGCGTATCAGTGCGATCGTTCCCACCTATAACGAAGCTGCGCAGATTGCCAACACCCTAAAAACGTTAGCCACAGCGGACAACCTTGAAATTATCCTGGCCGATGGAGGTAGCACGGACGAGACGATCGCGATCGCCCGATCGCTTTCGCTTCCCTGTCCGTTGCAGATCAGCCTCACCCCCGGTGGTGGACGCGCCCGCCAGTGTAATGCCGCCGTGCAACAGGCTACCGGCGACATTCTGCTGTTCGTTCATGCGGATACGCGGCTCCCGGTGTACTTTGATGTGTTTCTGCGGGGAACGCTGCACGGGTCGAGCCGTCGAACCGCTGCGATCGCGGGAGCCTTTGAACTCGGGACAGACAGTGATCGATCGGGGATGCGTAGGATTGAACAGTGGGCGAACTGGCGATCGCGCTGGCTCTCATTGCCCTACGGCGATCAGGGAATTTTTCTAGCGGCGTCCACATTTCGTCGGGTGGGGGGCTTTCCCGATCTGCCGATTATGGATGATTACGCCCTCGTACGCCGGTTAGCCCAGCAGGGCAAGATCGTAACCGTGCCGCTGGCGGTGACCACCTCTGCCCGACGCTGGGAACGGCTCGGCCTTTGGAAAACCACAGCCATCAACCAGGCGATTGTGATTGCCTACGAATGGGGCATTGCTCCCGATCGTCTCGCCCGTTGGTATCGTCGCCAAGTGGATTAAGTTGGGAGGGGTGCGTGGCGATGCACTCGCGATCTCACCTCGCGTTTACCGAGTAACCTGGCTGCGGCCTCTGCGTTTGTCCCGTTGAAACTTAGCGAGATTAGCGAGATTAGGACAATTGGCGAACTTAGCGCGATCGCAAATCCAAATCGAGATCATCCCCCATCACCGTCGATCGTGATCGCGGTGAACTGGCCTCTGCCGTGCTGTCATTTAAGGCAAAGCTGGGTAGGCTGGGTAAGGCGGTTTGGCTATCGTCCGCCGGGGCAAACGCGGGTAAATCGAGCCCTTCGATCGTTCCCGCCTTGAGTTTCTGCGCGAGACGATAGTTCACGCTCTGAAGCTCTGCATGAAGCTGACGGTTTTCGCGCTGAAGTTGAGCAACGCGCTCCTCTACGGGTTGAAGCCGCTCGGAAAATTTTTCCTTATAAATTTCAGGCAGCTCTTGCACTACCCGTTCTAGGGTCGAAGCCCGATCGGTTAACTCCTGAACCGCCTGCCGCTGGGCGTACAGTTCCGCATCACGCTGGTTAATCTGTGCTTGGTAAAATTCGACTTGCTTTTCAACCTCTTCAAGCTGAGTGCGCAGCATTTGCACATGCTTCTGCTGACCGCTCGACAAATCCGCCGACGGTACAATTTTGGCGTTCCCTTCGACGAGGCGAAACAGCTCTTGGGAGAGTTGCTCGACAAGCCGATCGCGCATATCGATTTCTTCTTTGAGCCGACCAATTTCGGCCTGTAACTGTTGTGGAGAAAGTGAGTCGGGCGTATTCACAGAACAGACCTCCAAGACGCAAACGTGCAGACAGATTAGCAGCGATCGTGACAGGATGAGTCACACGTTAGCAGGTATTGTTACGGATGGTCAGTTAGACCACCAGGTCAGACAATGGCGCTAGGGGTCTCGCACGACGAACCACACGATTATGCTAGCGACAAGGCGACCCAAATCATCCAGATCCTAATGTAGCACTCGGCTATTTTGGCATGGCGTTCGGTTGTGGCGCAGAGCAAACGTATCGTCTCTAAACTGAACC
>RDYZ01000262.1 GCA_004293855.1 Oscillatoriales cyanobacterium
TTGCGCGAGGCTTGGTTATCCGCCCAAATCCAAGACAGCTCGGCATTTTTATAGCCCTGTTTCTGGCCGCCCTGCATCCCGAGATAAATCAACGCCAGCGGCACCAGTTTACGGCGAAATTCCGGCAGCGCACAAATCGCCAACACCCGCGCCTGATTGATGTTGCGACGATACCAGAGGAATTTTAGAATGCCCCAAAAATTCAGCCGCCCGTTCACCGGTTTAAGGGCGATGTTGTAGTCCGGCAAGGCCATAAAAAAGCCGACCATCTCGCCGTTGTATTCCGCGATCGGGAAAATCTCCGGATCGACCAGGGTTTTCAACTGTTGTGCCGACTCGAAAAACTCCGCTTCTGTCCGTGATGATGAACTCCAGCTTTCCTCAAAAGCCGTCGTAAACAGACGGTATAAATTCCGGACATCGGTTTCAAAGCCGTCGCCTTTCGTGCAAATTGGGCGAAACGTTACCCCAGATTTCGTCGCAATTTTGTAACCCCGTTCAAATCGATCGTCCAGGGGGATCATCGGAAAATCGTAGGCGTAGGCGTCTTTGGCCTGCTCGAAACCGTAACGCTCCCAGCCGGTGCAGTAGTAGGCCGGGTTGTAGGGCATCATGATCATCGGCGGGCTGTCAAAGGCATCGGCCAAAAATAGACAGTTATTGTGGGTAAACAGATCGATCGGCCCGCGTACGCGCGTCATGCCCTGCGATCGCAACCAGTCACAGCCTGCATCGAGCAACAGCGCGATCGCCTGGGGATCATCAATGCACTCGAAATACCCCAACAGCCCGACATTCTGCCCCTCGCGTTCAATCAGCCTGCGATTCACCGTCGCCACGATCCGCCCGATCGCCTCGCCGCCCTCCGTCAGCAAAACAAACGCCTGCAACGTCCCATAGCTCCGAAAGCCATTATCCGGCGCAAGCTGCTTGGCGATATCACTGCGGATCTGCGGCACCCAATTGGGATCAGCCCCATACACACGCCACGGCACATCGAGAAACGGGTCTAAATCTGCGGCAGTGGTCACCGGCTGAAGGCGAAAGGTCATAGGTTTGCGGAGTGAGAGTACAGTCAATTCAATTGATCTGGAATTGATGATGAACCAAAGACAAAAACCGCCCTAGGTTGAGACGATAGGGCGGCTTAAAACACGGTTGGTTTACCAGCGATCGCGGTATCTACGCGCTCACCGTTTCCCGTGCTGCTGTCATTGCGTCGCGCACCATGACCAATGCCGAGACTAGGCGATCCATCTCTTCCTTGGTATGGAGGGCATTCACGGTGATGCGTAGACGCGGTTTGGCAATGAACCAAATCGCCGACACCCAAATACCATGCTCGTGCATCAAGCGACGGCAAAACTCCTTGGGATCAAGTTCCGCCGGGAGGACGATCGGCACCACATTCGTCACGCCCGTCGGGTCAAATTCATGCTCGACCAACCGCGATCGCAGATAGCGCGTGTTGGCTTGCAACGTTTCGACCAAACCCGGATCTTTGCGGACTTGGCGGATACTTTCCAGCGCTGCCGCCGTCGTCGGCGCAGGCAGAGAAATCGTCCCGATCGAGGTCGGCGACGCCGTCAGCAAATCATTCAGTTCCGGGCTAAAGCTGCTCATCGCTGCGCCCGCCGAAGCCGCGAACTTCGAGAACGTGGTCATCACGACAGGCTCAACACCGCGATCGAGCACATCCTGTGGCGTCATGCCGTAGTGTTCGTAGACCCCGCGACCCGTCGGACCGATCGCGCCGCTAGCATGGGCTTCATCCATCACCAACACACTACCGGGATACTCCGCCATCACCTCGAGCATCTCCGGCAGCGGCGCAATGTCACCATCCATCGAAAACACCGCATCCGCGATCGTGATAATGCGATCGCCCGGTTTGGCATAGCGCTTCAGCTTGCGGGCCAGGTCATGCATATCGTTGTGACGATAGGCTTTGACCCGTACAGCGGGGCTTTGGCTAAACACCTTACCCGATCGATTGTTGGCATTGGTAATCGCCGAAATGATGCATCCATGATTGAGGATGTCGCTCATGATCAGCGTTTCGCGCGTGTGCTGGAAGCCCGGAACCGGGATCGCCAGATGGCAAAACGCATCCATCAACGCTTGCAGCGCCATCCAGGCATTGAGGAACAAATGCGTATGCGGCAGATGCTTAAACTCTGAAATTTCCTGCTCAAGCTGACGATGCAAATCAATCCGACCGCTCAAGGCTTCACAGGAGCTGTTCGACGTGCCGTACTGAAGAATGGCATCGATCGCCGCCTGTTGTACCGATTTGTTTTGAACCAAACCGAGAACGTCGTTCGTGCAAAACGTCAAAACGGTCATCTTCTTACCGCTCGCAACCTCTTCGATATCAACGAGGTTGCCACGCCGATTTCCATGGCCGATATACTCATCCGGGTATAACCCGTTTGCGTATATCTTTTGCATGTACTCTTTGATGACTTCCACTAGCGTATTCCCCTCATTAGTTAGTTGTTGCCAATCACCGATTGTTGCGAGCGAACGAACTCAGTCTAATTTTGCCGGTACGATCGCATTCTATGCAACGGACTAGCAAGATTTCTGGCACAATCGCAAGCCAATTTCGAGTGAACATCGAGTACGATATAAGACCGCAAGCTGTCGTAGTTAAAGACACTTATAGTATTGTCAAAATAAAGACTCGATCACGGGTTAAATTCTCAGTTTTTAATCGATACCGTTCCAAAGAATTTTTCCCGATCTGAATGTAATCAAAAAACAGTTACGTTAATGCACCCAATTCAGCATTTGTTTTTAACCTGAGCCTACGGCGTTAATGAACTCGCATCCTCCTGAGTTGGGGTCACGGTAGGGCGGCTCTCCGCATCACGATCGGTGATCGTTTTGGATTGTTGCATATAATTTTCATACTGCTGTGTTATCGTCCGCTGCAACGCCAGGATTGCCGGGTTGACTTCCACATAACGCCGCTGACGGTTACGTAAATAATTCCGTTGTTCACTCTCCATCATGCCAATGTCTTGGTCGAGGAAACGCTGAAACAGAACCCGTTCAACAAAGAGAACCAACGGTTTTTTAATCACCGATAGCAACCACTTGGGCAAGCGGATTTTCAAAAAGAATAAAGCAAAGGATCGCGTTTCCGTTGGACTGACCGGCAAACGCATCAGATGAATCGAGGAGACACCTTCAAGAGAGCTGTAGTAGTGGGGATAGCGGTAACGCACGGAAATCACCCGCGAGGTCACCTCGTCCGCTGTTTCGGCGATGCCCAAAAACTTAGCCATTTGGCCTTTGTACGACACCCGATAGTCCGCTTTCACCAGACCTTCACTTTGCTGCAAGTCGAGTAAGACCGGGTCGAACCAGCCCTGAAGGTCTTCATGGAGAAAACCGTGAAAGACATCCATCGCGTTCTCGTTGGCGATCGAAAAATGCGCTCCAAAATGTCCCGTGATCGGAATCATCAGCCAATTATCGTCGCCGTATTCCGGGACTTGAGGCGGTGCGCAGGTCTCCGCTAGGTCGGGATCTCCAGGAAAAACCCAGGCAATGCCGTACTGCTCACGTACCGGATAGCTCCGAGCCTGGGCGCAGGGCAACTTCTGATCGGCAGGATAGTAGGGAATGTTCACGCACTGACCTGCACCGTTGAATTTCCAGCCGTGGTAGGGACACAGGAGATTGTCACCATCCACCTTGCCTTGGTGCAGCTCAACCCCCTTGTGAGGGCAAGCATCTTCCAGGGCGTGGATTTTGCCGTGGCTGTCACGAAACACGGCCATGGGTTGTTGCCAAACGGTCACCGGGACGACCTCGCCCTGTTTAAAGCGATAGGCCCAGCCAAGGGGATACCAATGGTTGGGATCGATTCCGGTTTCACGGATGTAGTTTTGAACGTTCTGGCCTGTGAGTTGAGTTGCCAGCTTCATCGCCGACCTCCGATCGATGCGAGTCTGTCAGCGGGTGTGCGTCCTGACCGCAAGGGTGATGTCGGACGATCCCTACCTTTTTTGAAACTATTTGAAACATAGTAAAGGATTTTTAACATTCTGCACTGTTTCTGGCGGGTTTACTCACGCGATCGACCGAAAGATGCGCGATCGTACCGAAGCACGTCGAGCTGGGCTGATATCCTAAAAAGCGCAGTTAAAGCGCGGTACGTTTTACCCGAAACGCGGTGACGAGTGTCGGCACCGGTTGGGTATTTCTTATCTTGAATACGCTGTAATACGCTGTTGGTTTGTGTTGCGTAGGAGCGATCTATGCTGCCGGTCGTTATACCGCTACGTTTGTTTCTGGGTCAATTATTTTGCCTGTGTGTCGGGCTCGCGATCGAGTCAACACTGCTGTTAAAGCGGGCGGAACTCCCCCGTCAGATTGCCTTTCACTACACCCTCATTGCCAACGTTGTGGCGGTGTCTGTGGGCTGGCTGGTGCTGTTTGCGGGTCAGGGTTTGCTGTTTAACGGCGTCCGTGAGCAACAGCTTCTCAGTTACCTATTCACCGGTGAATTCATTCCGGATGTCTCGATGGCCTCAACGCAGTTCACCTGTGCGATGCTGGCGATCGTCCTATTCCTCGGTGGCTTACTGATTAAGCCCTACAGCATTCGCCTCTTGCAGCGACTGGAAATTTTGCCGTTGCCCCCCAACGCCAACCTAGGAACCGATGACCCGCGTCTCAATGCCCTAGTCCTCTTGCGTTTACGCGAACGGATCGAGGGTTCCATCCAAATCGGCCATGTTCTCAGCACCCTCGCAACGATGATTTTCTTCCTGGTTGCCAGTACGTCGTTATGGCTTTAAGGTTTACCGCTTTAATGGGTGTGGGTTTAACGGCTGTTGAATCCTGGCTGGAAGTGCGACGGGTCTTTGGCTCTTGGGGTTCGGCGAGCGGCGGGAGATCAACGCCGAAACCATCCCCAGAATTGGGGGCTTTGTCCTGATTGCGAGAGGTGCGGGCTTGACGCCAAAGGTGATGTGTTCTCGTACGGCCTCCTGCTGTCCTTTTTCTGTTGTCTTTTTCGTGCTGATGTGCGTACTGAGTGAACCGCTATGGGATCTGTCGTCGATCGGCTGAAATCGTTTTTTGCGCTGCTCGCCCCGCCCCGCCTCGTGTCTTGGCAGAGCATGTTTCTGTTTGGGGTGGGGTTGTGGGTGGTCTACGCCGTGGTTGGTCTGGCCGATCCGGAAAACATTGTGGATCGGTATATCCTGCGGCGAGTCGGCTGGTTTTTTATCGCCGGTGGTGTGGTGTGGCGTCAGACGCTCGACCCGGTGAAAGTCTTGGGCTTTCCGATCGGCGCCTGGGCAGCGGCGTCGGTGGTCATCACGTTTTTCTTTGAAAATGAAGCCCAGCAGTGGACGCAAACCGGCTTTATTCTCTGGCCGCTACTCTCGGGATTGCTGGCGACCCTTTCCTATTTCCTCGCCACCTCTGGGCATTGGCGTATTCCAAGCCAATTGGAACGGATCAAGGCGGTTGTGGCGCTCACCGTGGGGATTGTCCTAGCCTGCTGGCTAAAGTTTTACTTTGTCACCCAGGATTGGATGGTGAAATATCCCCGCCTCTGGGATGCGCAAATCGAGCACAGTAGTTTTATGGCGACGTTGCAAGATCCGCGCGAAACCCTGGGGCATGGTTTGGTGAGCGAAGTCGATCGGCTGCTTTACCGTCGGTTTAATGGTCAGCCCTGGCCGGAGATTGAAAAACAGCTTCAGCAGTATTTAACCGAACCGGACAAAATGGAGACCGAGCTGAAACAGGGAACTGACGATCGCCCGCCGGTCACTCTGCCCTTGGGCAGTGATTGGGACATTCAGTTTTCTGTCACGGGAACGGGTGAGCCGTCCTATACCTTGACGACGACGACGACCTGGGAATCTCCTTTATTTTTCGACGATCGCGACTTTAGTGTTGTGCGAGTTTGTGAGGTAACCCGCGCACCATTGCCGCTAGAGCTGTTTAACGAAGCCACGCAAACCGGTCTTTTGGAATGCAATACCAGCCCTGAGTTTATTTTTGCGGAACGCAAGGTCAAGCAAGCTGGGGTTGAGAGTCCGGCAGCGCCGCCCGAGGCTCCCCCCGTACCGACCCCCGATCGCAACGGAACCCCAATGCCAGTGAAGCCCGTTCCACCGGTCACACCGATCGTCCCCACACCGACCGTTCCCTCACGCTGAACCGATGAAACCAGACCCGACGACATCCTTGCCCACAACGAGCCCAGAACCGGCTGCTCCAGAACCCACCGCACCAACCATCCGGCGTCGATCGTTCCTAAGCATCCATGTCATCGTAGCGATCGCGGCCAATGTCTTTCGTGAAGCCATCCGGAACCGGGTGCTGTATGCCGTGGGGATTCATGGCTTTGTGCTCGGTCTAGCCGCCTTGCTCTTGCCGAAAATTGCCGGTGGGGCACAGTTCAAGATGTTGCCCGATATCGGTCTGGCGTCGATGGAGGTGATCGCGGTGGCGATCGCGATCGCGGTCGGGTCGCGCATGATCGAACAAGAGGTCGATCGGCGGACGATTTTAATTTTGATCTCGAAACCGATCACACGTGCGGAATTTATCCTCGGCAAGTTTTTTGGCCTCGGGGCAGTCCTGGCGGACATGCTGGGGATCATGCTGAGTTTGTTTGTGCTGACGTTGTGGAGTCAGAACAATGACTTTAGCGTTGTGCTGGCGTTGCTCTCGACGGGCTTTCTGCTCTTGCGTTTGCTGCTCCTGGTCGCGATTATTTTGCTCTTCGGCTCGTTCTCCAGCGCTCTGCTGGCGATGCTGATGAGCCTGACGGTCTATCTCATCGGCAACCTGAGCCAAGACCTAATCCGCATCGGCAAAGCGACAGAAAACCTCGACCTCGAACAAATCACGCGCGGGCTGTATCTCGTGTTGCCGGATCTGTCACGGCTGGATATTAAAAACGATGTGGTGTACGGGTTTGCCGGGTTACCGGATAGCAATATTTTGATCGGGAATGCGGTGTATGGGGTGGTGTACACGATCGCGCTGTTGGCGATCGCGATCGGTATTTTTTCCCGGCGTCAGTTTTAGTTGAGGTGAGAGCGTAGGAACGAGAGGTGAGAAAATCGCGGATTGCTTGATCTAGGCCGATATAATCCAGCCTCAGGGCTAACCCAAAGCGCGATATACTCCTGTCGTCTTCCTCTTACGACGTTCATTTAGTAGCAATCATGGTAGCGGTCGCAATCCTTGCGGCGGGTCGCGGGACTCGCATGAAATCGTCTCTTCCCAAAGTCCTGCATCCCCTCGGCGCGAAATCCCTGGTTGAGCGCGTCCTCGATAGCGTGGCGGAGATTCAACCGAGCCGCGTGTTTGCGATCGTGGGTTACGAAGCCGATCGCGTGCGGGAAGCCCTGACCGCCTACGCCGCACGGGAAAACCTCGGTTACACGATCGAATTCGTCGAGCAAACCGAACAGCTCGGAACCGGTCACGCGGTTCAACAGCTTTTACCGCAGCTCCAAGGCTTTGAGGAAGAATTGCTCGTGCTGAACGGTGACGTGCCGCTCCTGCGTCCAAGCACGATCGGCCAACTGCTTGACACCCATCGATCGCGCGGCAACAGCGCCACGATCTTGACCGCGCAACTGCCCGACCCCACGGGCTACGGTCGCGTCTTCTGCGGTGACCATGACCAATTTGAGAGCATCATCGAGCATCGCGACTGCACGCCGGAACAGCGCCAGAATGCCCGGATTAATGCGGGGATTTATTGCTTTGATTGGCCGAAATTAGAGCAGGTTCTACCGACCCTGACCACGAATAACGATCAGGCGGAGTACTACATCACTGATGCCGTTAACTATCTCTCGCCCGTGACGGCGATGGATGTGGCGGATTATCAAGAGATTTTTGGGATTAACGATCGCGTCCAACTCGCCAACGCCTACGGAATCTTGCAAACGCGCAAACGCGAGGAACTGATGCGGGCGGGCGTTCTGCTGATCGACCCGGCCAGCGTGACGATCGATGATGGCGTCACCGTCGGTGCGGAAACTGTCATCGAACCGCAAACCCACTTACGCGGCAACACCACGATCGGCGAAAACTGCCGCATTGGCCCCGGATCGCTGATCGAAAACAGCACGATCGGCGACGGTGTGACGGTGATGTATTCCGTGGTGTCCGATAGCACGATCGCCAAGGACAGTCGCGTCGGCCCCTTCGCCCATTTGCGCGGTCATGCCGACATCGGCACGGGCTGCCGCATCGGTAACTTCGTCGAAATCAAGCAAAGCACGATCGGCGATCGCACCAACGCCGCCCACCTGGCCTACCTCGGGAACGCCACCCTCGCCGAACGGGTCAACGTCGGCGCAGGCACAATCACCGCCAACTATGACGGCGTCAATAAACACCCGACAACGATCGGCGCGGGATCGAAAACTGGCGCGAATAGCGTCCTCGTCGCGCCGATTACGATCGGCGAAAACGTGACGATCGCCGCCGGGTCTACCATTACCAAAGATGTGGAGGATGACAGCCTCGCGATCGGTCGTGCCCGCCAGGTTAGCCGCAAAGGTTGGAAACTGAAATCAGCCCCCACCACATCCGATTAAGGCGCGATGCTCGTCCTCAGCCCCATGATTCAAGACCGTATCTAGCGCAATTAGATTAAGGAGTCGTTACAGTTTCGATCGGCGATCGTGACAGGGCGTTAGAATCCAAGCCAATGGTTGTGTGGCGCAATCCACAGAACCATTTAATTACGCTTGTTGGTAACCGCACCCCGCACGAACTCCCATGAAACTGGCCGAACGCATCGGACTTGTCCCTCCCTCCCTGACCTTAAGCATCACCGCCAAAGGCAAGGCCATGCGAGCCGAAGGGATTAACGTCTCTGCCTTTAGTGCGGGCGAACCCGATTTTGATACCCCGGCTCATATCGTCGCCGCTGCCCAGCAAGCCCTCGCTGAGGGAAAAACGCGCTACGGAGCGGCGACCGGTGAGCCGGTGCTACGTCAGGCGATCGCCGAAAAACTCCGCACCGAAAACGGTCTGGCCTATGAAGCGGACAATATTGCCGTTACCAATGGCGGTAAACAGTCGCTCTATAACCTGATCATGGCAACGATCGAGGCTGGAGATGAGGTGATCATCCCCACGCCCTACTGGGTCAGCTATCCCGAAATGGTGCGTTTAGCAGGCGGCACACCCATTTTTTTGCAGGCCGATCCCGCCAATCAATACAAAGTGACGCCGGA
>RDYZ01000263.1 GCA_004293855.1 Oscillatoriales cyanobacterium
TCACCTTGTCCTTTGGACTCAAACTCTTGGCGGATGGTTTGGGAGAACTGGTCGGCGATCGCGTGGAGCAGCTCTTCGCGTTTGCCACCAATCCCGCCCTGGGATTACTCGTTGGGGTGATCACAACGGCCTTGGTGCAATCATCGAGCGCGGTCACCTCGATCATTGTCGGTCTAGTGGCCACAGGAATGCCCGTCATGACAGCTATCCCGATTGTGATGGGGGCAAATATTGGCACCACGATCACGAATACGCTGCTGAGTTTGGGGCAGATCGGCGATCGCGATCGGTTTGAGCGCTCGTTTGCTGCGGCCACCGTTCATGACTGTTTCAATCTGATTGCTGTTGCGCTATTTCTGCCGCTGGAAATCTCAACTCATTTTTTAACCCGCCTCAGTGCCGTGTGTGCCGATCGCGTGCAAGCCTGGGGTCTCGTTTTGGACAATCCAGCGGGGCTGAAGCTGCTGATCGCTCCCCTGGTCAACGCTACGATCGCCCTCACCCAAGGGTTCTCGCCCATCCTACACGGGGCGATCTGGCTGGGATTGGGCATCCTGACGGTGCTACTGTCGATCGCCGCGTTGGCGAAAACCTTAACACTGGCGATCGAGCAGGTGGGACAGGGGCGACTGTTCGGCGCGATCGGCTCGCATCCCTTGCTTGCCCTCCTGACCGGTACAGGAATTACCGTCGTCGTTCAGTCCTCATCCACCACCACAAGCCTGATGATTCCCCTCGCCGCTAGCCGTGCTTGGGAACTCGAAACAATCTATCCCTTTACGCTGGGTGCAAATATTGGCACTTGCGCGACGGCATTCCTCGCCGCCACGGCTGTAACGGGAGCGACCAGTTTGGCCGCGCTCCAAATTGCCCTCGCACACTTGCTCCACAACACCCTCGGAATTCTCCTGATTTACGGCCTCCCGCAACTGCGGACGTTGCCAATGCGCGGTGCGCGGTGGCTGGCCCGATCGGCGGATAATCCCTGGGCGATCGCGAGCTATATTCTCGGTGTCTTTTTCCTGATTCCGGGGTTAGCCATTGCAGCATCGCTGTGGTGAGTGGCCAGGGCAAATGACTACTCGTATCCCTTTCATCGATCAATTCATTCGTGTCGGGGGTATGCGTTTGCCCTGACCATTCACCCAACGGAGGGTGAGACTGAATCGGGGTTTGTGGCGGCTTCGGTTTTGGGTGCGATCGTGCTGAACGTTCTAAACCGTCGCCAGGAGGTTTTCCAGTAGCCCGGATCTCGCACAAGGGGAGCGTAACCCCGATCGCCTAGGATGGCCTCGATGCGTGCCAAGGCGATCGGCAGACGGTAGGAGGGAATCTCTGGAAAGGCATGATGCACCGCATGGTAAGGCAAACCCGCCATCAGCCAATTTATCAAAGGGGTCGTCTGAAGATTGCGCGTCGTGTAAAGCTGAGCCACAATCTGCGAACGGCACGGAGTCGGCGCCGCATTCCACAGCCCGTAGTGTTCCACATGCTCACGACACTGCATGATGATCCCCACAACCCGCTCCACAATCAGCCAAAACAGCGCGTATTGACCGAGCACCCCCTGATGTAGCACCCAAAGGATCAGGGTCGTGTGAATGATCACCATGCCCGCCAGATCTAAGGCCAACTGCCAACGCAGACGCGATCGCGTTTTGGTCGCCAACCAACCGTGATAGATTCCAGCACGGAAGGTTTTTAGCACCAGGCCGATGGCTCCACCGCCAAACACATCGATCGCCCACTGATGACGGATGTACCACTGCACCAGGCCATTGGCTCGATCGTACTCGGCCTGGGTCCATTCGGTACGCTCGGGATCATCGAGGTTACGTCCGTTCCAACTGTGGTGCAGTTTATGCAGCTCGGAATACGTCCCCGAAGCCCACAGGATCGGCCAAGCAATTACCCGAGATAGCACCTCATCGCACCAGCCCCAACCCGTCAGGGTATGGTGAATGGCCTCATGCGTTGGCGTCAGCCAAAACGTGTAGAGAATGCCTGCGATCGTGCTCCAACCCACAAACGCCCAGCCGATCGGGAACCTCCAGGCGATCGCCACACAGCCAAGACACAGAGCGCCAACAACTCCCACTTGCACAAAACCCCGCCACGGCGAGACCACAGCACAGTCACGAACCGCGTCTCGCAGATCCCGTGCCAAGGTGTCCTGTAGCGTTGGGTTTTCGTCCTGGGGGGATAACTTTAGATTCATGTCGATCAAAAGGGATGATTTCGCCACTATAGATCACTGAACATCTTCCCCGGCTTTGGCAACGCTGCCGAGCCGATCGCGCGGTTCTCCGGTACGCATTGACGTTATGGTGTGTGGCCGTGTTGATCAGGTTAAAGCCAACACCCACCGATACCGAATTCACACCTCCGCGATCGCCAGAGATGCGGTATGGAGTAACGAAGCGGTAATCTAGAGGTCTATAACCTGTCTACGAGCCGATCTAACCGTCCATGTCACCGACTGAATCGCAGGCGATCGACAACGCCGCAGAAGCCCTGATCGTACTACCGCGCACCAGCGAATCTGAAACCCTGAAGAAGATTCGTCACACGACCTCGCACGTCCTCGCGATGGCCGTACAAAAGCTCTTTCCTAAAGCACAAGTGACGATCGGGCCGTGGACGGAAACAGGCTTTTACTACGATTTCGACATCGCCGAACCGTTCACCGAAGCGGATCTCAAGACCATCAAAAAAGAGATGGTCAAGATCATCAAGAAAAAACTACCCGTTGAACGCGAGGAGGTCACCCGTGAGGAGGCCAAGCGCCGCATCGAAGCCCTCGGCGAACCCTACAAACTCGAAATTCTCGATAGCATCCAGGAGCCGATCACGCTGTACCATCTCGCCGACCAGTGGTGGGATCTCTGTGCCGGTCCCCACGTGGAAAGCACCGGTGACATTAACCCCAAAGCGTTTGATCTCGAAACCGTAGCCGGTGCGTACTGGCGTGGTGATGCCAATAATGCCCAACTCCAGCGGATCTACGGTACGGCTTGGGAAACTCCCGAACAGTTGCAGGAATATAAACGCCGCAAGGAAGAGGCCCTGAAGCGGGATCACCGCAAATTGGGCAAAGAGTTGGGTCTGTTTTTGTTCGCGGATGTGGTCGGCCCCGGTTTACCGTTGTGGACACCGAAAGGCACGTTGTTACGATCGACCCTGGAGGATTTCCTCAAAGAGGAGCAGAAAAAACGCGGCTATCAAGGCGTGGTGACGCCCCACATTGGCCGGGTAGATCTGTTCAAAGCCTCGGGACACTGGCAGCAATACAAAGAGGATATGTTCCCGATGATGGCGGAGGATGATGAAGCCGCCGCCGCTGAACAGGGCTTTGTGCTGAAGCCGATGAACTGCCCATTCCACATCCAGATTTATAAAAACGAGCTGCGATCGTACCGCGATCTGCCGATGCGTCTGGCGGAATTCGGCACGGTTTATCGCTACGAACAATCCGGCGAACTCGGTGGCCTGACCCGCGTGCGTGGCTTTACGGTGGATGACTCGCATCTGTTCGTTACACCGGATCAGCTCGACGATGAATTCCTCAGTGTGGTGGATCTGATCCTGTCGGTGTTCCGCAGCCTTAACCTGAAGAAATTTAAGGCGCGGATGAGCTTCCGCGATCCCGCTTCGGATAAGTACATCGGTACGGATGAGGTCTGGGAAAAAGCCCAGGGTGCGATCCGTCGTGCGGTTCAAGCCTTGGGAATGGAATATTTTGAAGCTGAAGGCGAAGCGGCATTTTACGGCCCGAAACTCGACTTTATTTTTGAGGACGTGCTGGGTCGCGAATGGCAGCTTGGCACGGTTCAGGTGGATTACAACTTGCCGGAGCGGTTCGAGCTGGAATACGTGGCGGAGGATGGGTCGCGCCAACGTCCGGTGATGATCCACCGAGCGCCGTTCGGGTCGGTGGAGCGGCTGGTCGGGATTTTGATCGAAGAATACGCCGGAGATTTTCCGCTCTGGCTAGCGCCGGAACAGGTACGTTTGCTGGCGGTGAGCGATGAGTTTTTGCCGTTTGCCCGTGAGGTGGTGGCAAAAATGCAGGCGATCGGCATTCGTGCGTCGGTGGATGAAGGCGGCGATCGCCTGGGTAAATCGATCCGCAATGCTGAAAAAGCGAAAATCCCCGTCATGGGGGTCATCGGCGCGAAGGAAGTCGAAGCGCAAGCCATTTCGGTGCGGACACGGGCTTCGGGTGAATTGGGGTCAATGCCGGTGGATGAGGCGATCGCCAAGTTGAGCGAGGCGATCAGTTCGCACGGTTCATTCTAGGGCTGGTCATCAATTCATCATAAAACTCTGGACGGGCAAGCGGTTAAACGCTCGCCCTACTCAAAAACTCTAAAGCAGGGCCACATGCTGCAATCTCCCTCAGAAGATCAAAAATCATCGATAGTAATGAAGTCACCAAGCCTGTGATCCTAACCCATAGTTGATCAGGCCGATCGCACGGTTGACCGCCACCGGACCCTGATATCCCCAGCGGTTTTCCGATGCTTGCATACCCCTTGATTCCTCTTCCAACACCATGTCACACCCTAGCTCTGACAGTTTTACAGCGGGTTTCACAGCGGCGTTTGTCGTGGAGTCAGGGGGTGAACATTGGCGTATTTTCGATCGGTTGGGTTGTGTGTTGGGCGGCCTCTCGATCGTCATAACGGTCAGCACAAGCGCGATCGCCGAGACAATTACTCCAGCCAATGACGGCACAGGTACGATCGTCCAACCCAACGAGTCCGCGACCGGTGTTGCGATTACCGGTGGTCAGCTTTCGGGTGATGGGGCAAATCTTTTCCATAGCTTTCAGGAATTCGGCCTGAATGCCAATGAAACCGCTATTTTTCAGACGTCGCCCGCCATTCAGAACGTTCTTGGGCGTGTGGTTGGCGGCCATGCCTCCATGATTGATGGATCACTGTCGATCGTCGGCAGTCAGGCCGATCTGTACCTGATTAATCCGGCGGGGGTGGTGTTTGGTCCCAATGCCAGTCTGAATATTCCCGGCGACTTGACCGTGACCAGTGCGGACGCGATCGGCTTTGGTGACGGTCTTGCTGTGGACTGGTGGAGTGCGACCCGATCGACGTCAAATTGGAGCCACTTGAACGGTGATCCGATCGGCTTTGGGTTTCGGTTAGCGGAGCCCGGTGTCATTCTCAATAGCGGCACACTGACGATCGCACCGGGGCAAAATTTTAGTGCGATCGGTGGCACGATCACCAACACCGGCACGATCGCAGCCCCCGGCGGAACGGTCACCGTCTTGGCGATCCCTGGCGAAAGTCTGGTACGCCTGAGCCTTCCCGGCCATCTTTTGAGCCTGGAGGTAGTGCCGATCGTCTCGCCTGCGACCAATCTTCCCCTGGCCGCCAGCTTGCCGCAATTGCTCACCGGTGATCCCACTCTACAAACCGCCAGCCAGCTTACGGTGAACACCGATGGAACAGTATCGCTAGTCGGGTCCGATTTGGGCATCACGATCGAGCCGGGGACGGTACTACTGTCAGGCACGATCGACGTTGCGAACGCGATTTTAAGCGAGGGGGAAACCACGCAACAGGCTACGGTTTTAGGCGATCGCATTGCCGTCTTGGATGCAACGATCGACGCTTCGGGTGTAGCAGGCGGTGGCACGGTGTTTTTGGGCGGTGAATTTCAGGGCAATGGACCGCTGCCCGATGCTGATGTGCTGTATGTTGATCCGCGATCGCAGATTCGTGTGGATGCGCTAGGGAATGGTGACGGTGGGACGGCGATTCTCTGGGCTGATGGCGTCACGATCGCCGACGGTACGATTACGGCACGAGGCGAGAATGGTGGATTTGTTGAGGTCTCGGGTAAGCAGGCGTTGAGCTTTAACGGGGCGATCGATGTCAGTGGTACATCGGGAGTGGATGGCACGGTGTTATTCGATCCAGAGGATCTGAGTATTGGCGGGGATGAATTCGACGAGCTACCCGAACCACCACCACCGATCGATGACGACATTAACGAACCGCCACCGATTGATGACGACATTAACGAACCGCCACCGATTGATGACGACATTAACGAACCGCCGCCACCAATTGATGATGGTATTGACGAACCGCCACCGATCGATGATGGCATTAACGAACCGCCACCGATCGATGATGGCATTAACGAACCGCCACCGATCGATGACGACATTAACGAGCCACCGCCGCCGATCGATGATGGTATTGACGAACCGCCACCGATCGATGGGTTAGACGATCCCCCCCTCATCTTCGATCCCGATGTTCCCTTTCGCGATCGCCTAGAGGCACTGGATTTTAGCGATCTAGATGAACTCAACGCCTTTGAAGCGGCAATTCGTGAATTGCCACCGGATGAGCGCCTGGACGCACAACGACAACTCAATGCCCAGGAACGTGCCATTGCTCAAGAAGCCCAAAACAGCCCAAACGCAGCGGTAGATCGTTTTATTCGCAATCAACCGGGCCGCAATCAGCTTGAGATCGATCGTGTGCTATCCGAAATTACGAACGACCAGTTACGCGAGGTATCGGGCAATGTGGTGTTCCTCGCGGACAATAATCTGACCATCGATCGGATGATCGATCGCAATAGTTCCGTCGCCTTTCAAGCGGGCAACCGGCTGACTGTCAATGCTCCGATTGCTCTATCGGGGGCGGCCTCTAATCTCTTTTTAAGTTCTGGTAATGATCTGGAGATCAACGCCAGCCTTAACACCAGTCGTAGCAACGGCAACATCACGATCGTGGCCGATGATTCCGGTCTCGATTCAGCGTTCGATCGGGGACAGCGAGGATTGTTCTCAGAAAATGGCGTTGCGATTACCCAGACCCCCGGCACGATTCTCGATGCTGGTAACGGCGATATTTCCCTGACATTAGAAGGGGAAGCGGTGAATAGTATCACCCTCGGTAACATAACCACCACTGGAACCATAACGGTGAATGCCAATGGTGGCAATATCTTACGCCTCGATCCCACCGCAACCATTCGTGCTAACACCGGCAACTTTACCACCACCGGCCTCGGGCAAATTGGTGAACCCACAAATCCGATCGTGGTGGATATTGCACGATTGAGCAGCCGTGCGGATAGCGGACAGATCTTTATTAACGACATTAACCGTACTAACCTCGAAGAGAATACCCGCCACTTTGCCCAGGATATTCCCCTCGAAGACCAGGGGCTTGAGGCCGAGGATGCGACGGGCAGTGGAGAGGGTTTGGAAATCGAGGATCAGGGGGGATTTGGCGATCAGGCGGAGGAGGATAGCGGCGAGGGAGACGGTGGTAACGATGGAGAATCGGGAGAGTTTGGGGTCGTAACGGGGCGTGCGACCCCCCTGGATCTCACCACTGAGATTGCGGCTTTAGAACAGGATCGTTTGCAAGAATTTAGCCGCTTTCTGGGTCAAGATCTCGCCAGTGCAAGAATGTCCAGCACGGGCGCCCGTGAGGCGTTGATCCAAATTGCCCAGGAAACTGGCAATCAAACCGCAGCGGTCTACGTCACCTTACTCCCCGATCGCCTGGATTTACTCGTCTTTTCCAGTGATGGCGATCCTGTGCGCCGCAGTGTGGAGGTGAATTCCGAGACCCTGATTAACACCGTAACCGATTTTCGGTATGCCCTCACCAGCCCCCGCGATCGCCTGCGTGGCAATCAGCGCTACCTACAAATCGGTCAGCAACTGTACGACTGGCTGATCAGCCCGATCGACGCCGATTTACAGGCAAACAACATCGACACCCTGATCTTTTCCATGCCCGCCGGTTTGCGTGGCCTTCCCGTCGCGGCCCTGTACAACGGCGATCATTTCTTGGTCGAGGACTACAGCCTTGGGTTAATTCCCTCCCTCGCACTAATTGATACGCAATATCGCCCCCTCGCCAACACAGAGCTTCTCGCGATGGGTGCAAGCGAATTTCAAACCCTCGCTTCACTCCCCGCTGTTCCCCTGGAACTCAGCACCATCACCAATTCCCTCTGGCAAGGAACCACCCTACTCAACGAATCTTTCACACGGGTCAACATCACGCGCACCCGCGATCGTAACCCCTATCCCATCCTCCACCTCGCGACCCACGGTGAATTTGGCAGCAGCGCAACCGGCTCATTTATCCAGCTCTGGGATGAACGACTCTATCTCGATCAAATTCGTGAGATGGGCTGGAACAATCCGCCCGTTGAACTCCTTGTCCTGAGTGCCTGCCGAACGGCGGTTGGGGATGAAGCGGCAGAGTTGGGTTTTGCGGGCTTTGCGATCGCCGCAGGTGTCAAGTCGGCACTGGCGAGCCTCTGGTATGTCAGCGACGTCGGCACGCTAACGCTCATGACTCAGTTTTATCATTACCTCAGCGAAACCGGCATTAAGGCCGAGGCCCTGCGCCAAGCCCAGCTCGCGCTTATCCATCATGAATTTGAGCTGTTGGACACCGGTGAAATTTATTTTCCCAACCTCGATCGGAGTTTCCCCCTCCCCCCCGAAGCTAGCGCGAGCGAAATCGCCAATCTGTCCCATCCTTACTATTGGTCTGCGTTCACCATGATTGGTAGTCCTTGGTAAGGTATCACCTCGCATTCCTACGCTCTGTGTAGGAATGCCGTAGGGAGGCTCTGCGTCCAGTGGTGCGAGGTTGAGCGACGATGCAGAGTGTGGGAACCAGAAAACGGATTCAGGCAAGAGGTCCAGTCAAACAGAAAATCTATTGATTCTGTTCTACTCTCTTGCAAACCGCATCTCGACTCCAGACAACACATTCAAGTTGTTCTAAAAATCATTGAATTGACTATCAGTCGAGTTAACTTTCAGACACTTTACGATACGATCGCGTCGTCATTAAATAGGGATGAAATTGTTCTAAAAATTGACGCTGTAAAACGGTAAAGAACGCATCAATTTGTGCCGAATCATCCAAGTGAAATGGAAATTCTTGATCAAATCCTTTGGAGAAATACCAATTAATCAGCAACATTCCCTCAGGCTTTAACCACTCGTAAAACTGTTGTAACTGCCCAGCCGGATCTGGCAAATGCTCCACCACATCAAAACATAAGATCGTGTCAAACACCTTAGGATCGGGAATTTCCGTAGACACGTGAAGTTTGTCACTCAGCCCAAGTTGTG
>RDYZ01000395.1 GCA_004293855.1 Oscillatoriales cyanobacterium
AAGCTAAAGCTGCTGTGCCGCAGCTAATTCCCCTGCTAATTCCCCTACTTCAAGACTCCGATGCAAATGTGCGTAGCAGTACAGCCTCTGCTTTGGGGAGTATCGGTGCAGAAGCTAAAACTGCTGTGCCGCAGCTAATTCCCCTGCTTAAAGACTCCGATGCAAATGTGCGTAGCAGTGCAGCCTCTGCTTTGGGGAGTATCGGTTTTGAAGCTAAGACTGCTGTACCGCAGCTAATTCCCCTGCTTAAAGACTCCGATGCAAATGTGCGTATCAGTGCCGCCGATGCCTTGGTGAGTATTGCTCTTAGCCTTCAAGAAAAGGCAAAGACGCTAACTTCACCGGATTTAAATCAGGCTGTATCAAACTTAGAATCAGCCTTGAAAATTTTGGCAGAACCTAAAGCTGGTTTCTCACAAGCGACGATCACAAACCTCCCTTTATACCTGAAAGAACTCAAAGCCGAACAAAACGATCGCCTATTCGTAAAATCAATTATCCAAAATCCCTACATCTGGGGAACCGGAATATACTTATTTTTACTGTTCGGAACCTTTGCCATCCGCCCATTGTGGCTGCTAAAAATCTATGAATACTTAAAACCGCTCGACATTAAAATACCACAATTCGGTATAGACGTATCTCTCCGTTTCTGGATATTTCTCAAATACCATCCCAGAGTCCTCGATGCGTGGGTGACAGCACATATCCAAGCCACACGAGACGAATTTCAGAAGCGGGAAACAGTGCGCGATCGCAAAATTTTCGTTCCCATCCCCGTCATCCTTGATAATAATACAATTGCAACTTTGAAAGGCAAAGATTTGCAGCCCACATTTGCTCAAAAGCGCGGCTGTTTGTTGATTTGGGAAGAAGGGGGAGCCGGAAAAACCAGTTTAGCTTGTCAGATTGGCAAATGGGCGATGTCGGATAATCCTGAAGAACGGATTTGCAGTCATCGAATGCTGCCAGTTCTGATCGAAGACGAACTAAAAGTAGCCGAAGGCAAACAGCCATTCATCGAAGCAATTCGCGGTCAATTGCAAGATTTAACCGATACTACCGAGGCGATTTCTGAAGAGTTATTAGAACAATTACTCAAACAGCGGCGCATCCTAGTCATCGTCGATCACTTCTCAGAAATGAGCGAACAGACACGAACAGCAATTAAACCGGAAATGCCAGATTTTCCAGTTAATGCTTTGCTCGTAACTTCGCGGTTAGAAGAACCTTTAGGTCGAGTCACCAAGACAGCAATTAAACCCCTCCGCATTGCCGGAAATCGACTGTCATCGTTCATGGAAAGCTATCTCAGCCAACGGCAAAAGCGAGATTTATTCAGCGACACTGAATTTTTCAATGCCTGTATCCAACTATCAACAATCGCCGGCGACAGAAACATCACCGTTTTGCTAGCCAAACTCTATGCCGACCAACTGATTGCCAAGAAAGAAGGCACAACAGACGGCAATTTACCGGATAACATTGCCGAGTTAATGCTGCACTACTTAAACCAAGTCAACCGCAGCGTAACAGAGAATAAATCAAGCGATGCCACAGTCCAAAAAGATGCTAAAATTATAGCCTGGGAATGTCTGAAACCAACCTATCGCCCCGCAGCAGCAAACCATCAAAATACGATAGATGCTCTGGGTGGAGAGAATGCAGAATCGCGAATCAAGTATTTAGAAGACAAACTCAGAATCATTCAAACAAAAGGTGTCGCCCACGACCAAGTTCACTTTGCTTTAGATCCAGTAGCTGAGTATTTAGCTGCGTTATATTTGCTAGATATTAACGGCATTGACGATAGTAAATGGCAAGATTTCTTGAAGGTAGCAGACTCCCAAAATTCACCAGAAGGAATCAAAGGTTTTATGCTAGCAGTAAAAGATTGCTATCTCGATCGCATTCCCGGTGCAAAAGATACTGACTTTTTGCCCAAAGAAATCGAAAACCGCTATAAT
>RDYZ01000386.1 GCA_004293855.1 Oscillatoriales cyanobacterium
TGAAGCGAACGCTTCGACGGAAGATCTGGCCTCAGCCCTGATGGTTCCGTCCATTGATAAGACGGCGGTGATTCCTGAAGAGACTTCGGACTCTAGCCTGAAATCGCTCGAAATCAGCGAACCTAACGAGGTCAGCGCTGTTGAAGCCGTCACTCCTACGGCGGCTGAGCCCCAGTATCTCCAGTACACCGTTCGACGTAACCAAACCCTGTGGCAGATTGCTTCTGCCTACCGTGTCGGTGTTGATGAGATTGCACAAGCGAATAGTATTTCCGCTGATTCTTCGCTTTATGTTGGTCAGATTCTAAATATTCCGATTCATGATGGGATGAATCGACGTCCAGAATTTGACGTCATTGCGGATGCCAACGAATTCACGGCTAGCCGCAAAGTTCTGGAAAAGGCAATTGATGTCCGGGATTACTCTGCGGAAGACAGCGACCACGCCTCTGAGGAGGTTTCCGCCGCCCGTCCTGGCTCAGAACATGTTGCTTACGTGGCTCCTCTCCTAGATGGTTCCTCAAGGCTTGATGGTCGTCATGAGTTCGATGCCTCAGAGCAGACCGGTAACCACAACCCCATTGCAGCTACGACCGCAGCCCCTCGCCGATCGCTGATCTCGCGTCTGGCTCCGAGCTTTGATGGTCTCAATCCCCAATCAGAGACGGCGTCTGTTCCCAGCGTTTTGAATGCTCGCCCGGATAACGTTCATCTTGTCGCCGCAGGTGAAACTCTATCCTTTGTTGCCAATCGCTATGGTGTCGATCTCGATGCCTTGATTGCAGCCAATGGCATCACCAACCCCGATGATCTGAAGGCCGGTCAAGAATTGGTTTTGCCGAGTTCCTCGTCTACGGGACGGCTGTATGGCTCGATCGTGGCACTACCGAGCAACACAGCAGACCCGGAGGCTATGTCGGGCATTATTGCTCCTAACACTCCTCGAATTGCCGATCCGGCGAGTCGTGTTGCCGCAGTTTCACGCCGCGATCAGAGCTTAGAGACCGATGTGAACTCTCGTGTTTCCTCGGCAGCATCCGTGGCGTCACCCGCACCAGAACAACTGGCTATGGCTCCGGCTACAGCCGCCGCCGTCGAGTCTAACCCGTCGGTTAACTATGCTGCGAGTCTGCGCAGCGACATCGATCGATTACGGTCACGTAGTCCGCTCAGTGCTGTCATCACTCCTGATGATTCTGAGACCGTCGCTGCGGCTCCTAGCAACCTAGAACTGGATCTCGATGCCAGTCGTGGTATCAAGCCTATGCCTGCGCGTGAAATGGCTTCCTTGCGTGTCAATCCTGAATTTTCAGCCCGTGACTCGGTACGTGAAGCTTCAACCGCTGCAAACCTTGACAAGCTAACGACCGAAGATGAGTCAGTCTCGGGCGTTGTTGCGACTCCGACCCCAGCTCCTCTGCTAGCGAGTCGTGATGTAGCAAGCGCAACTCCGGAAACGCCGGATACGGTGGCCGTAGCGCCTCTCGGCTCGAATAACTACGCTCCGGTACTGCCACCGCGAGCTGTTTCGCCGGATATTCCCGCTCTGGCTGCTGTTGGTGAGTATTTGCCAACGGTTGGATCTCAGTTCAACGGCTACATCTGGCCTGCCCAAGGTGTTTTAACCTCGGGCTATGGCTGGCGTTGGGGTCGGATGCACAACGGCATCGACATTGGTGCGCCGACCGGTACGCCGATCGTTGCAGCAGCTCCCGGTGTTGTCACCTATGCTCGCTGGAACTCGGGTGGTTATGGCAACTTGGTTGAGGTGACTCATCCGGATGGTAGCCTGACGCTTTACGCCCACAACAACCGCATTTTGGTTGAAGAGGGTGACCAGGTCGAGCAGGGTCAACACATTGCGGACATGGGAAGTACTGGCTTTAGTACTGGGCCTCACCTACACTTTGAGCTGCATTCAGAAAGCCGTCAGCTTCCTTGTTGGAGTGCTTTAACGATGACTGAAACGGCTCCGTGGCATCTTTCAGCGTGACACAGTCAAGTGTGACTTGAGACCTTTGAGGTTACAGCAACCTCGAAGGTCTCATTGCTTTGGGGTTAACGCCCTAGGCAACGGAATTCCCAAGTTGTTATGGCGCTTGTTTTTGTGAGAACAAGGCACGTAGGATCGAGACTGTACCGCCGAGCCAATGAGGGAGTTCCCATTGAATCTGCCCGTTGTTTCCAACCCTATGACATCCACATCCACACCGATCGCAGTTTGGGCCGATCGCTTAACGAAAACCTATCGCACCGGTTTTTGGCTGAATCGCAAGGTGGAATCCCTAAAGGATTGCTCAATAACCATCCCGGTGGGCGAAACCTTTGGATTGCTTGGGCCCAATGGTGCGGGCAAAACGACACTGTTAAAAATATTGCTGGGCTTAGTGCAACCGACATCGGGACGCGCTTCGATCCTGGGGCGATCGATTGACGCGCAAGGCGTACGTTTACGACTATTTGACGGGTTGGGAATTTCTCGGATTGATGGCGCAGTTGTTCGAGATTCCCCGATCGCAGCGATCGCAACGCATTACGCAATTGCTGGAATGGGTCGGGCTGTCGGTCAAGAGTGCGAAGACGAAACAGATGCGGCAATATTCCAAGGGAATGCTGCAACGGGTCGGGATGGCGCAGGCGCTCATTGGTAATCCGGAGGTGATTTTTCTCGATGAGCCCATGTCAGGGCTTGATCCCTTGGGGCGTTATCAAATGCGAGAAATTATTCTGGCGCTCAAAGCTCAGGGGAAGACCATTTTTTTTAATAGCCACATCTTGAACGATGTGGAGGTGATTTGCGATCGCGTGGCCATTTTGGCTCAGGGTGAGCTGCTGTGTACCGGAACGCTCGATGAACTGTTGGGTACATCGGATTGCTATCAGGTCAGCGGGCGCGGGGGAGACGTGGTCGCGCTCCGGGCGGTGTTGAGCGATCTGGATCGCAGTGGAGAGACCTGGCGGGGAATGCTGAGCGGCGAGTTGTCGGAGGCGATGGCGGCGATCGGCGCGGCAGGCGGCACGGTGCTAAATCTGCGATCGGCGCGTCCGAGCTTGGAAGATTTTTTCCTGAAGCAACTGCGCGATCGGGGTTTAACCGTCAGCCGCTAGGGGATTCAGTCTCGGCTGACCGGGTTACAACCTGGGTTTGATCCGTTGGGATCGGTCGATCGCGCGTCATAATGAAGGCTGTGTAACAAAACGTAAAGTAGCACGACATGCCTAGAGATCTGCGGGGATTCATCCAACTGCTTGAAGAGCGCGGCCAGCTCCGGCGCATTACGGCTCCGGTGGATTCGGATCTGGAGATTGCCGAAATTTCCAATCGGATGCTGCAAGTCGGTGGCCCCGGTTTGCTGTTCGAGAATGTGAAAGGGGCGAAGTTTCCGGTGGCGGTGAATTTGCTCGGCACGGAGGAGCGGATTTGCTGGGCGATGAATATGGAGAAGCCCGAGGAACTGGAGGAGCTGGGCAAAAAGCTGGGCATGTTGCAGCAGCCGAAGCCACCGAAAAAGATTTCCCAGGCGATCGAGTTTGGCAAGGTGTTGTTTGATGTGATCAAAGCCAAGCCGCTACGGGACTTTTTGCCACCCTGTCAGCAGGTGGTGATTAAAGGTGACGATCTCAATCTCAACGATATTCCGATGATTCGTCCCTATCCCGGTGATGCGGGCAAGGTGGTGACCTTGGGGCTGGTGATCACCAAGGATTGCGAGACGGGAACGCCGAATGTGGGGGTATACCGGCTGCAATTGCAGTCCGATCAAACGATGACGGTGCATTGGCTATCGGTGCGGGGCGGGGCGCGACATTTGCGTAAGGCGGCGGAACGCGGCCAAAAGCTGGAGGTGGCGATCGCTTTGGGGATCGATCCGCTGTTGCTGATGGCAGCGGCGACGCCAATCCCGGTGGAGCTGTCGGAATGGCTGTTTGCGGGACTCTACGGTGGCGAGGGGGTGCATCTGGCCAAATGTAAAACCGTTGATCTCGAAGTTCCAGCCCAGGCCGAGATTATTCTCGAAGGGACGATCACACCGGGTGAACTGCTGCCCGATGGCCCCTGCGGCGATCACATGGGCTACTACGGCGGCGTGGAGGATTCGCCCCTGGTGCGGTTCCACTGCATGACCCATCGCAAAAATCCGATTTATCTCACGACCTTTAGCGGACGTCCCCCCAAAGAGGAGGCGATGATGGCGATCGCCCTTAACCGGGTGTACACGCCAATTTTGCGCCAACAGGTGAGCGAAATTGTCGATTTCTTCCTGCCCATGGATGCC
>RDYZ01000387.1 GCA_004293855.1 Oscillatoriales cyanobacterium
CTCGACCCCGCGATACTGAAATCCGCGCGGCTGATGCTTCCAAAATTCCTCAACACTCAGAGCCCCCCCAGTATTCACCGCTAGGGGTGGCTCGTACACGATCCAGGTTAGGGCAATTTGATTTTGGGCAAGCTGAGGAAACTGTTCCCAGGTAGCCTGAAGGATCAGGTCTCCCAGTTCTGTTAATTGAGCGTCTTTCCGAAAAAAGGTCATAGGTTAGGATTCAAGATTGAGATGATTCAAGCTGAACGATCGTCTGGCAAACACACCCTCTCAAGGATACGCAACAGAACTCTGAAGACGATGACATCGAACCCATCCAATCTGACCGCATCTTGTGTCGTACCGCCGATTCCTGTTAGGATCGTAACAGAGCTTTATATTTTCTTAAGCCTTGAGGCGCGTCAATGAACAGTGCTCGCCTTCATTCCGCTGTAGTAGCGTATCAGTGTTTGACAAACTTAAACCTGTACGATGCACCCGACTGTCGAAACCTTGCTACCCAGGCCGCTGCGGGTCGTTATCTGTTTGTCCTGAGTCATGATATTTCGACCGAGGAAGATGCGGTCTTGGCGGTGCAGCTTTGGGAGGATGATTATCCGGGCTGGCTGGCGAAGTGCGATCGCGATCGTCTCGTACCGGTGGCACAACTGCCCGATCCACCGTCCCTTTCGCGGGCCAACATTGTCGCCGCAATTCCGACAGCGGTGGCATTTACCTACCGTGCGATGGCGGTACACCGATTTTACCTGTGGGGCGGGACGGTTGCCCCCAATTATGACTGTTCGGGGTTGATGCAAGCGGCGTTTCGATCGGCGGGCGTATGGCTACCGCGTGATGCCTATCAGCAAGAGGGATTTCTCGATCCGGTGGATTGGGCGGAGGTAGAACGGGGGGATCTGGTGTTTTTTGGTACGGCGAATCGGGCGACCCATGTGGGGTTGTATTTGGGATCGGGCCGCTATATCCACAGCTCAGGGCGTGACCAGGGGCGTGATGGGATTGCGATCGATGTGTTGTCGGAGGCGGGCGATCGCGTCAGTCGGGACTATTTTTCACAGTTGCGAGGGTTTGGGCGAATTAACTACAGCTATAAGCCGGTCGGTCGCAAGTTTGAGTCGATCGTGGAAAGTGCCCACACGGGTTTACATTTTTCCTGATCCCCTCGGGTTTGGCCGATCGCGATCGGCTCCTTCGGTTGACCCAAAACCACCACCACCGGGCGACTCGATCGCGATCGCTTCCCCGGCCTGTACCTCTCGCGTCACTGTTCCCGGCAGCAGCTCGATCGTGCCATCCCGCCCCAGCCAGAGATTGCGACCCGGCAAACCCGCTCTACCACCGGACAACCCCAACGGGACAACCCGCCGCCGCCCCGACAAAATTGACACCACCATCGCTTCCCGAAACCGCAACCGCCGCACCGCGCCATGACCGCCGCGCCACTGTCCACCACCACCACTTGCCTCCCGAATCCCAAAGGACTCGACCACCACGGGAAAACGTAGCTCTAACACCTCCGGATCGGTGAGCCGTGAGTTGGTCATGTGAGTTTGCACGGCATCGGCTCCGACGTGCCCCTGGCCAGCTCCCGCACCACCGCAGATCGTTTCATAGTACTGATAGTCAGCATTACCAAAGGTGAGATTGTTCATCGTGCCTTGGGAGTTGGCCAGGACACCCAGAGCAGCATAGAGGGCGTCCGTAACGGCCTGGGAGGTTTCGACATTGCCCGCGACGACAGCCGCCGGTGGGGTGGGGTTGAGCAACGAGCCGGGAGGAATGACGATCGTTAGTGGCTTCAGGCAACCGGCATTAAGGGGGATATCATCATCCACCAGGGTACGAAAGACGTACAACACCGCCGCCTTGCAAACCGCAGCGGGTGCGTTGAAGTTACTCGCAAGTTGGGGGGATGTGCCGCTAAAGTCAATGACAGCACTACGATCGAGCGGATTAACC
>RDYZ01000388.1 GCA_004293855.1 Oscillatoriales cyanobacterium
AAGCTGTTTGCCTTGGTGTGGATGTGTGCGGGCTATTTTGTCTTTGCCTATTTCATCGCAACGGTGACCACGAGCTTTACGGTCGATCGCCTGGAAGGAACGATCTCTGATCCCAGTGACCTACGCGGTAAACTCGTCGGCACGATCGATGCCAGTACAGCAGAGCAGTATCTCATTGAGCACGATATTCGCGCCACGAGCTTTCAAACCACGGATGATCTCTATCAAGCGCTGCGATCCGGTGATCTGGAGGCGATCGTCTACGATGCTCCGGTGCTGCAACACTACGCCCTCAATACGGGCGCGGGTGAAGTCGAACTCGTCGGGGCGGTGTTTGATCGGCAAAACTACGGCATTGTTCTACCAGAAGCCAGCCCCTATCGTGAACTGGTGAATGAGGCCCTGCTCAAAATACGCGAGACAGGAACCTATGACGAACTGTATGCCCGTTGGTTTGGGGCAGACAATACATAATCTCTACGCAACCAACGAGTCCTACAGCTTTTTTCGGAGGATTACGGGCAAAGATTCGCACCGTTGTTTAACGTGTTTGTTAGTCTCTACAATGAGTGTCTTCAACAAACGGGCGTGACTTGGCGTAAAACTCGGATGAAACAACGCGGACTTTGGTTTGGCCTCCTCTGTGCGATCGTGACGATCGCTGCATGGTTCGGGACGATCGCCCCAGTGGAAGCCCTCAGCCCTGAGCGGCAAGTGGTCGCCGAAACCTGGCGCATTATCAATCGTGCCTACGTCGATGAAAGCTTTAACGGCGAAAACTGGTGGAAACTGCGCGATCAGTACCTCAAACGTCCGATGAACTCGATCGACGAAGCCTACGACACGATCGACGAAATGCTCGCCAAACTTGACGAACCGTTTACACGCCTGCTGCGTCCCGAAGCCTACCGCAATCTCCGCGTGAGCACCTCCGGCGAACTCACCGGCGTAGGCTTGCAAATTGCCTTTGACCCCGAAACGAAAATCCTACGGACGATCGCCCCGATCGCCGGTTCCCCTGCCGAAGCCGCAGGCATCGAACCGGGTGATTTCATCCTCAATATTGACGGCGTCCCGACCCAAAAACTCACCCTCGATGAAGCCGCCACCCGGATGCGCGGCACGGTCGGAACCCACGTCACCCTACGGATTCAGCGCCACGATGACCAATCGATCGCCGATATTGACATTACCCGCGCCACGATCGAAATCGATCCCGTCATCGCCCGCCTCGTCACCAGCGACCTTGCTCCCGGCTTAAACCTAGGCTACATCCGCCTCAGCCAGTTCAACGCCACCGCCACCGAATCCGTCGCCGAGTCGATCGCCAGCCTCCAAGACCAAGGCGCCACCGCCTACGTCCTCGACCTCCGCAGCAATCCCGGCGGTCTCCTATCCGCTGGCATCGAAATCGCGCGGCTCTGGATCAACGACGCGCCGATCGTCTACACCGTCAACCGTCAAGCCATCCTCGAAAGCTACGATGCCGGTCACGAAGCCCTCACCGATGCGCCGCTGATCGTCCTGGTCAATCGCGGCACGGCCAGCGCTAGCGAAATTCTCGCCGGGGCGCTGCAAGACAATAATCGAGCCCAACTCGTCGGCGATCGCACCTTCGGCAAAGGCTTAATCCAATCCCTGTTTGATCTGTCCGGTGATGCCGGTTTGGCCGTTACCGTGGCGAAGTACGAAACGCCGAACCATCGCGACATTAATAAACAGGGCATCGAGCCGGATTATCTGGTGACGGACAAACCTGAAACGCTGAGTGATCTCGGAACCGATCGTGATCCGGCCATGCGTCAGGCGATCGAGCTGTTGGCAGCGGCGCGTTAAGCGGGGTTGACGTTGTGGGTCTAAACGCGGCCAGAACCGATGAATGAAAGCACCCTCGGGCTATCCCCGGACTTGATCGCCTACCTCCACGCCAATTCCCTCCGCGAGCCAAGCACCCTCGGGCTATCCCCGGACTTGATCGCCTACCTCCACGCCAATTCCCTCCGCGAGCCGGAAATCCTGGCGCAGCTCCGTGCGGAAACCGCCAGCTTGCCCGCCAGCCGAATGCAAATCGCGCCCGAACAGGGTCAATTTATGGCCTGGTTGGTGACGCTCATCGGGGCGAAACGGACGATCGATATTGGTGTATTTACGGGCTATAGCGCCCTGGTGGTCGCCTTGGCATTACCGGATGATGGGCAGGTCATCGCCTGCGATCGCGATCCCCAATCCACTGCGATCGCCCGTCGCTACTGGCAAGCCGCAGGTGTCGCCGACAAAATCGACCTGCAACTGGCTCCCGCCCTGGACACGCTGGATCAACTCCTCGCCAACCAGCAGCACAACAGCTTCGATTTCGCCTTTATCGACGCCGACAAGCGCAACTATGCCAATTACTACGATCGCTGTTTACAGCTCGTGCGACCGGGTG
>RDYZ01000389.1 GCA_004293855.1 Oscillatoriales cyanobacterium
AATCGCCTATGGGTTCGATCGGAGCCTTAAAGTCCAGCTCAATTGGCCGATCAAAATCATGCTGGTTCCGCTCTGTCTCTATGCCGTTTGGATACTCGCACCACAAAATAGTCTGCCGTATATCTATTTCGATTTCTAGGGGCTGTGACCTGTGCTAGGTCAGCGCTAGAAATTCTAGAAATTTAATTGATCACCGATCCTAGGTGCACAGCAACCTTAGGCGACCGTTCGCGTGCCGCCCATACTGGCGCATGTGAACGTTACAGCGGTGGCTCAAGCCACGTTCAAGATGGTCATGCCACGGCGCTATGCCGTGATGAGCAGCACCACGATCGTGACGTTTTGTCATGCCGATGCCATCCTATCGCACAGCCAAATTCCCTGCTATTAACCCCAATACCAGACTCAAAACTGTCTCGTCAGCAAGGTTACATACTTCCCATCAAGCATACATAATCAGCGTCAATATTTTAATTAAAAATCATTAGTTATAGTTGTGATTAATCGAGGATTGACAACAATCTTCCCAAGTCAGGCCACAGCTTTTTCCACGATTTCCCACATTTATCACAGGTTTTTCCACAGGATTGTGAAGGATTACCGTTGATCTGTGGGTGTGCGAAATTCAAAATCGACGTAAAACTAGAGTTTTACCCTGGGGCGATCGCGTCAATGGAGAACAAGCGGTGAGAAATTGTGAAGATTGCCCCAAGTGGGATATTCACATCCCGTCAGTGAACTCAATTACAACGCTTTGTAACAGAAAAAGAGCTAAAAAGTACGTTTTTACGTTCGCAAGAAGCAGCAGTTTTGAATTTGGTTACATTTCGCAATATTGACAAGAGGTAGGTCTCTGGGCGGAAAATGGGGTCAATCAACGGTTAAAAAGCCAGCGCAGATTCGCAGTCGTGAGTCTACATACGCCTCAGCTCAATAACTGTTGGGAGCGATTCAAGGAGGATGAGATGGGTACGAACGTGAGTATTTTGGCGGAAATTCCGGAAGATCTACACCTGTCGATGCAGGGCTATCTCAACGGCAATCCAGACTGGGATCAGGATCGTGTTTTTTCGGCGGCGATTTCGTTGTTCTTATTGCAAAATACGGTGGAAAATACGCCCGAAGCATCGTTAAATTACCGCCGTGCGGCACGGGTCTACCTCGAAACCTTGTTTCGGGATAAGCCGGAGGTTTCCCCGGCGGGTGTCGATGGCTTGACGGAATTCGATCGACCGATCACCACTGCGATCGAACCCGAAACGATCGCCGATAAACCTCCCTCGCATGGTCCACAACTGACCGTTGACGAGGTGTCTCCAATCCAGGACTCTCCGCTCAACCCCACCACCTCAGCACTGGATTCCCCACATCATCTTGATGTTGATGCGGCCTAAATCACCTCAAGCCCTGGGATCAAACCTCGTGATCCAGGCTGGGGTGTGACATCGATTCGTGAAACCCTGGGGTCATATCCTTCCGCTAGCGGCAGATCCGACGGAGGACATTAGCACCGGTTGGGCATGGTGTCGTATGGGAACTGTGGCGATCGGGGGCGATTCGGGTTGAGGCATCTCGGCTAAGATTTGGATCTCGCGACAGCGGAGGTCTCAGCTCGCAATCCTTCGGCGAATTCAACTGATCGTTTTCTAGCCGATCGCTGCGAGATGAGGGTAAGCTAGACTCGAAATCTCAGTCAGCCGGGTCGCTCAATCCCGCCAACGCTTTTAAGGAGTTTGTTGTGTCAAGTCACAAAATTTTGGTCATCGACGATAGCCGCGTGATCCAGAAAACCGTAAAAAGCATGCTTCCTCCCGGTAACTTTGACGTGGTTGAAGCGAAAGATGGGGAAGAAGGGTTCAATAAAATCCGATCGGAAAAACCCAGTCTGATCATGCTCGATTTCCTGTTACCGAAGAAAAGCGGTTGGGAAGTCTTCCAGGAAATTCAAGCGAGCCCCGATCTGATTAAGATCCCGTTGGTCTTAATGTCGGGTCGTCGTGAGGAAGTCACGGAAAAAATTCCTGAGCCCTTCGAGTTTTTTGAGTTCATCGAAAAGCCCTTTGAGAAAAAACAGCTCATTGGCGCGATTAAGACCGCGATGGCTAAGGCGAAAAAGCCTCGCCCCGTGGGATCTGCGGCTCCGTCTGGCACTGCAACGAAGCCTGCTGAGAGTGTAGCAACGGGAGATGGAACCGCCCTAGAAGCTCGGATTGCGGCTCTTGAGGCAGAAGTGAAAGCCCTGAAGAAGCAAAATCAACAGATTCTGACGTTTATCAAGCAAAAGTTGAAGTAAATTCTCGGCATAGGCAACGCAAACGCATACTCGCCTAGCTCGATCGTGTGTCGATTGATCGTCGGGCGCCTTGCTTTCATCGATCAATCCATTCGTGTTGAGAGTATGCGTTTGCCCTACGACTCGAAATTTAGTCTGGGTTTGCCCTGGTTCTAACTCCAAACCTGGGTTATGAGGGGGAAGCGGCAAGGCGTGCGCCGGTGCGTAGAATTTGTCCGGCGAGAATGGCCGCACCAAAACCGTTATCAATATTCACCACTCCAATCCCAGCGGCACAGGAATTGAGCATGGTCAGGAGGGGCGCGAGACCCTGAAAGTTGGCCCCATACCCGATACTGGTGGGTACAGCGACGACGGGACAATCGACCAAGCCTGCCACCACACTGGGTAATGCACCCTCCATGCCTGCGGCCACGACGATCGCATCGGCCTGCTGCAAGAGATCGCGGTTGTCGAGCAGGCGATGAATTCCGGCAACACCAACGTCCCACAGTCGCATCACTCGAAAACCACAGAGTTCGGCGGTCACGGCGGCTTCTTCGGCCACCGGCAGGTCTGAGGTTCCAGCACTGACCAGGGCGATCGTACCGGGATGTTTCACCGCACCCAGATCGCGACCGAGGGCAGAAATACGGGCGAGGGGATAGTAGCGCAGGTCTGGAACTTTGGGCTTGAGGGCGGCGTAGGCTTGTGGGTCAAGACGGGTCACCATAACGACATCGTTACGATCGCGCATAACACGTACGATCGCGGCAATCTGATCCGGCGTTTTATCTTGGCCCCATACCGCTTCAGGAAAACCCGTGCGGAGGGAGCGATGGTGATCGACCTTGGCGAAATCACCCACCGGTTCGTAGGCGAAATGCTTAAAACGATTGATCGCTTGATCGGGATCAAGCTGACCAGCGGCCACGGCTTGCAGGATGGTGTGGAGGTCTTCGGGGGTCATTCACGTTAAAATTTCGGAGCTGGTAGTTATTTTCTGACATCAACCGAAGTATTGAAGGAAAAGTATGGGTTATGTCCACAAGTGAGATTTTGGATTGGGTGGCGGTGTTTGGTTATTTGGGTGTGACGTTATTTGTGATGTACCGGGTTTTGTTG
>RDYZ01000264.1 GCA_004293855.1 Oscillatoriales cyanobacterium
ATGATATTTGGTGCAAGAGGTCTACAGGAATGGATCTCTAGCAAACTCTCAAAACCCACCTATGATTGACGTTTCCGACATTAAACGCGAAGTCGAACAGCTCTCCGATCGCCTGGGTAAAACTCAGGAGTATCTTTGACCCGCCAGCCCTGAAAGCCCGCATTGCCGACCTCGAACAGCTTGCCGCTCAGCCGGAATTTTGGGATGACCAAACCAGCGCCCAAGCCGCGTTACAGGATCTCAACGACTGCAAAGCCAGTCTTGAACAGCTCGATCGCTGGCAAGCCTGCCTTGACGACACCCAAGCGGTTTTAGAATTGCTCGCCCTCGAAGACGATGCAGCCTTGTTTGACGAGGCGATCGCCAATGTCACCCAGCTCGATCAAGAGTTAAGCCTCTGGGATTTACAGCAGCTTCTGTCGGGGGAATACGACAAAGGTGGCGCGGTGCTGACGATTAACGCCGGAGCCGGTGGCACGGACGCGCAGGACTGGGCGGAAATGCTGCTGCGGATGTATACGCGCTGGTGCGAAAAACAGGGCTATCGCGTGTACACGGCGGAATTATCAGCGGGTGAAGAGGCGGGGATTAAGTCCGTCACGCTGGAAATCGAGGGGCGTTACGCCTATGGCTATTTGCGCGGCGAAAAGGGCACGCATCGCCTGGTGCGTATTTCGCCGTTTAATGCCAATGACAAACGCCAGACCAGTTTTGCGGGGGTTGAGGTCATGCCGATTTTGTCGTCGGATGTGACGCTCGATATTCCCGAAAAAGATCTCGAAATCACCACCTCGCGGGCGGGCGGCAAGGGCGGCCAGAACGTTAACAAGGTGGAAACCGCTGTCCGGATTACCCACCTGCCGTCGGGGTTGGCGGTGCGTTGTACCGAGGAGCGATCGCAGTTGCAAAACAAGGAAAAGGCGATGGCGCTGCTCAAGGCAAAATTGCTGGTGATCGCCCAGGAGCAACGCTTGCAGGAAGTGGCGGAAATTCGTGGCGATATTGTCGAAGCGGCCTGGGGCAACCAGATCCGGAACTACGTGTTTCATCCGTATCAGATGGTCAAGGATCTGCGGACAGAGGTGGAAACCAACGCGATCGACAGTGTGATGAATGGCGATCTCGATCCGTTCATCCAGGCGTATTTGCGTTTGTCGAATGCGAAGGATGCCGCGACGCCTTAGTTTGGCTGGATGAGATCGTCTCACTCCGACGAATCGACTAGACCCGCCCGATCGCCCCCATACCGCGCCTAAAAATCCTCGGACGATCGCGCCGATCGTGCATCGAGCTTGTTTCGCACCCAGCCGATCGCGCCGCTGACCAAAGCCCCCGCCATCAAGATCCCGATCGCGGGGGTGAATAGCGGTTCCCAAAGGGTGTACCACAGGTCGAGGCCGAGGTTCAGTTTGGCTTCGTGACCGACAACGGCGATCGCGAGCCAGACCACCGCGCCGATCACGAGAAATACGTCTGCGACGAGGAACAGGTTAAGCCATTTAATGAGCCGATCCATGATGAGTATGATTCTGTAGGGAAATCTGTAAAAAGGGATTGATCGATAAGCGGATCTATTATGGGCGATCGTTGTTGGAGGCGATCGATCTTGGGTGGAATCAGGCTGGGAAACCTCGATCAGCTCCATGCGGATTGGTGGTAACCCCAAAGTACTGCCACAGGTCGATCCCGCAAGCCGATGAAGAACTGCTAAAGCACCCGGTAAGCAAACGGGGATAGCGTAGTTTATAGATGGTCCTCGGCTACCATCACTGACAGTCTAGGATCTGGGCAAGTAGAACACTGAACCTTGTTGTCCCACTTGTGACTGCACCATTCTTCTCCAGATCCCTTACTATGCTTCGATCTTCCTCGTTGGTTGCGACGGTATTCGCGATGAGTGTGGCGGTGACCGCTGGGGTTGCACCGGCCCGATCGCAGTTGATCCCCGATGCCACGTTACCGACGCCTTCCCAGGTTGCCCCGATCGCGCCCGATGTTTTTCGCATTACCGGCGGCACTCCGGCGGACACGAACCTCTTCCACAGCTTTACGCAATTTGATCTGGGGGCGGGTGAGGTGGCCCAGTTCGATTTCAGCAATTTCGATCGCACGATCGCCAATGCCATCATCCGCGTCACCGGCGGTCAATTTTCCCAAATCGACGGGGCGATCGTTGCCGAGGGCTCGACCAATCTCGTGTTCGTCAATCCCCAAGGCTGGGTGTTTGGAGCCGGTGCACAGCTTGACGTTGGCGGGGCGATCGCCTTTTCCAGTGCGGAGGCGGTGGTTTTTGCGGATGGTTCCGCGTTTCCGAGCGTGGCCACGCCCGGATCGGAGACGCTGCTTTCGGTCGCCGTGCCGATCGGCTTGCAATTGGGGGCGGGATCGCCCAATCGCGTGGGTGATATTGAGATCACCGGCAACGGCCACGATCTCAGCGTGACCCACCCCATCCTTGCGCCGATCGAGCGCAATGGAGCCACCGACGGCCTGAGGGGCTCTCCGGCCAATCTGCTGATGCTGGCGGGGGATACGGTTTCGATTAACGGTGGCACAGTCACCGCCGCTAGCGGCCAGTTATCGATCGTGGCGGGGCGTAACGGGCTCGTCCCCTTGGGAATGACGATCGATCACGTCGATCCGGTGCGTGTACAGAATCCAGCCTTTGAATTAGGGGATATTTCCCTCACCAATGCCGCCCTGCTCGATGTAACCGGGCCTGTGTCTGGGCGCATGGACTTAATCGGCGATCGCATTCAGCTCACGGCGGGGTCGATCGTTCTAGCGCAGCAATTCGATGACAGTGTGCCGGAGTTTCCTGGATCGGGGCTATTTGTTCACGGCGATCGTGAGATTTTCGTCTCGGGCATGACCGCCGATGGACGTTTACAAACGCGGATTAATAGCGCCACGCTTCAGGGGTCTCGACGCGGGAGTGATGTGGTCATTCGTACCGGTGATCTGATCGTGACGGACGGGGCGGCGATCGTCACCCGGAGCTTTAGCCAGGGGCGGGGCGGTGATTTGATCGTTGAGACAACAAACTCGGTACAGTTGCTCGATGTCAATCCGATCGTGGCGGACTTCTTTTCCAACCTCACCGCCACCAGTTTGGTGGCAGGCCGCGCCGGTGATCTCAGCGTCACCACAGATCGCATCGTGGCCCGCAATGGTGGCACGATCGCCTCGTCTACCTTTGGCCTTGGTGATGGTGGCAATGTGTCGATTACGGCTCGCGATCGGATCGACCTGACGGGGGTTGACTTGCGCCAATTTAGCCCCAGTGTGATCATCGCCTCCAGCTTCGGCCAAGGGAACGCAGGCAATTTGGCAATTCAAGCCCCTGAAATTACCCTGAGTACAGGCGGACGTATCGACGCCTCTAGCTTCAATTCAGGCACGGCTGGAAGCGTCACGATCACCGCCGATCGCCTGACCGTGACCGGGATCGTTCCCGGTTCGGTCAACCCCAGTCTCATTGTTTCGAGCGCCAATGTGCTCGACCCAGCCCTACGAGCGCTGTTAAACGTGCCGGAAATTCCGACGGGCGATGCGGGCGATGTCCAGCTCGTTGTCGATCATCTTGAGGTGCGGGATGGGGCAACGGTGACCGTGCGTAACGACGGGACGGGCGATGCTGGACGCTTGCAAATTGTGGCCGATCGCGTCAATCTCAGCGATCGGGGGAGCCTCTCCGCTGCGACCACCTCCGGCGAAGGCGGCAATATTGTTGTTCAGGTGAGCGACTCGCTGCAACTGCGGAATATGGGCGCGATTTCCGCCACCGCAGGCGGTACGGGCAACGGCGGCAACCTCACCCTGACCGCTGCAACGATCCTCGCCTTGGACAATAGCGACATCACCGCCAACGCCGTCACTGGGCGCGGTGGCAATGTGGAAATCACCACCCAGGGTTTATTTGGCGCAACCCTGCGATCGTCCCTCACCCCCGCCAGCGACATCACCGCCAGCTCAAACTTCGGTTTGGCGGGCCGCATTAACCTCGAAACTCCCGACCTCTCCAGTAATCAGGGTGCAATGATTCTGTCCACACAACCCCTCAACACGGACACCTTGGTCCAGCCCCACTGTCGTGAGATCCAGCGCGGCCAGTTCGCCATCACGGGACGATCGGGCCAACCCTTTAACCCGATGAATAGCTATGGGCAGCCGATCCCAACGGCGATCCTGCCGCAGACCGACAGTAGACGTATCCCCGATCCGCCTCCGATGTTTCCCGGCGATCGAGCCCGTCCATCGGTCAGTTTGGAAAATTTGGGAACCGTTGAGGCTGGGGGGAATTCCGATAATTCCGTTCACGTTGAGAATTTGGCGGGTGCTGAGAATTCCGACAATTTTGGCAATTCCGGCCATACCGACCATTCTGGTCATTCGAGTCACTTCGCAAATCGGAGGAATGTAGAAAACTTCGCGAATTCAGATAATGCTCCCACCTTCATCCTCGAAAGTCAGGGATGGCAGCACCACGGCAATGGCATTGTTGAGTTGGTCAATACTCAATCACGATCGACCGTGACCCCGGTTTCCTCCTGCCAGCCGGTTCACCCCACCGATCCAAGCCTCCATCTCTCCCCCCCGTGATCTGCCGACCGACCAGCCCCCAAACAAGCCGAAAGCTGGCATCGTCGGTGATACCAGCTTTTCGCTCGATCGCATTCGATCATATATCGGCTGTCTCGCTTGGTGTTGCTCAGGGCAATCGTTCAAACTGTCGGGTCAACCGCAGCCTTGGGCTTCGGTTTGACTACAGCTTGTTGAGATTGATACCGGCGGCCTTCGCCAGAACTTGCAGGCTTTGGCTGTTCAGGGTTTTGAGTGCTTTGGTCGAAAGCTTGAGCTTGACCCAGCGGTTACCCTCAGCCCACCAAATGCGTTTGGTTTGCAGGTTGGCTTCTTGCAGGCGTTTGGTGCGACGGTGCGAGTGCGATACTGCAAAAGCATTGTTGGCTTTTTTGCCCGTCAGTTGACATTTACGTCCCATGAGATCTCCTTTTGTCGTCGTTGCAGGGGGTGCACAGAAATTCTTCGATCGAAACCTCACGCGCGGCGGCGGGCTAGTTTCGTCACGATCGCGCCTGCTGACGGCAAGCCGGAATGGGCAGAGCGAACGCTAAGCGAAGTTAGTTTTGTGTGAACTTTGTCCGGTTGACTATCATATCACCGCACAAATGCGAATTTTAATGACACCTTGACCCCCAAATGGATGATCGTGTGGTCGATTTCGGCTGGGGTTGCGTGCGATCGTCGATTATGGCAAGTCCTCGCACAGTTCCAGTTCAACAAACTGTTGATCGTCATCCAACTGCCAAACACGCACGGCACTGGGATAACCCCGTCGCACCGACACGATCGGATACACATAATCCGCCCAGGCCAGTTCGCGATCGTACTCTGACGGGATGGCCGGATGCTCGGGATGGGAATGGTAAACCCCGACGATCGTCAAACCGCGATCACGTGCAAGCTTTTGCACCTCCAGCATGGCGCGAGGATCGATCGTATAGCGCCGCTCACGGCTGGGGAGGGTTGCGGGCTTGGGGGCGCTGATCGCGGCCTCAAACTCTGGCCCGGTTTCCAGATTCCACTGATTCGCCATGGGGTACACCTCGATCGCCGCAATGCGATCGCCCTGGATCTGGCCCACCAATAAACCGCAGCACTCCTCTGGGTGGGAATGTTCTGCATGTTCAATCATGGCCGCTAAATCGTTCGGGCTAATCCATAGGTGGGGTAAAGGCTGGATCAAGGCGGAAAACCAAGGTATGGATGTCTTGAGGATCGGAAATTAATTGGTCAGATACGGCCAGACAGACGCATCCACCACACCATCCGGAACCAGCCCAAAATCAATCTGAGCTTCAATCACAGCCGCTTGCGTCACGGGACCAAACGAACCATCGATCGCGCCGCTGTAGTAGCCCAGTGCCGTGAGGCGTTGCTGTAAATAGGATACAAGCGAGCCGTTACTTCCGAGTTGGACGGTCGGTAAACTGGTCTCATTGCGATTGCTGGCCCGCACGCGATCGGGAGCCGGAACCGTGCTGGAATTTGCCGTGTTCGCGTTCGCACTCGTCATTGCTGTCGCCTCAACGATCGTATTATCAAGCACCGCAGGCAGTAAACGTCCCCAGGTTAACGGCCCGACAATGGCATCGATCGCCAAACCCGCCGACGCTTGAAAGCTTTGTGCCGCCTGAGCTGTCGCCACATCAAACTGTCCGGTAATCTCGCCCGAGTAATAGCCCAGCAGTGCCATAATCGCTTGAAATTCGCGTACATCCTCCCCCTCGCTCCCCAGTCTGAGGGTGTCGCGCTCTAGGGTTCGGATACTCGGTGCGGGAATGTTTGCGGTTTGTGCCATGAGATCGGGGGTGGCGATCGGCTCAACCCCAGATCGATCGCCCGCTCGGGTTGGAGTCGCGATCGTCAGGAGTGCCGCACTCAACAGCGAAATCCCCAGACCCAAACGGAGAAGGGAGTGTAGAGGAGAAACGTTCAGCAGTTGTACCATGGCTTCAAAATCGCACAAAATCCTATCGAGGGCATGTCTATAGTCTATGTCCCAGGGAACAGCCGGGAGCTTTTCCAGATGTGGAGGATTTTCAAAACGTATTGACATCCTCCCAAGCGCTAGACGCGGCGACGGATTCGCCCCTCTGGCGATCGCGTTTGCCTGCTTGCTCCGATCGGTCTTCGACTGTCCTTAACCCTCTAGATCTCATGCTCTCCCCGACCCCGCTTGCCCCCACTATTTCGACTCTTCCCCCCCGTCTCCCGCTCGGCATCGTCGGAACGGATACCGACGCCGGAAAAACGATCGTGAGTACCGCACTGGCCGCCTACTGGGCCAAGTATGAAACAGCGGCGGATGTGGCCCTGTTTAAACCGGTGCAGTCCGGCGAGGGTGACATCGAACGCTACAGCGAAATCTTTGGTGACACGATCGAAACCGCCAATTCCATTTATCTACGCGATCCGCTCGCACCACCGATCGCAGCAGAACGCCAGGGGGTTGAGATTGATCTGGGGGTTGCATGGCGGGATCTCCAGGCGATCGCCCAACGACGATCGCGGACGATCGTCGAGTGGTTAGGGGGACTCGGATCGCCGGTCACCTGGGAGCTGACTGTTGCTGACCTCATCCGCGATTGGCGCATGGCGTCGCTGTTGGTCGTACCGGTGCGTTTGGGGTCTATTTCCCAGGTCGTGGCCTGCGCGGCGTTGGCACGCGAGGCCAAAGCGGAGATTCTGGGGATTGTCCTGAACTGTGTGGAGCCGATGGATCAGGAAACCTGCGATCAATTTATGCCGATCGGCCTAATCGAGCGCTTGACCTATCTACCCGTCCTCGGCTGTCTGCCGTTTGTGGAGAATATCCGCGATCGTGATCAACTGATTGCCGCTGCCGCACAGTTGAACCTGGAGGCTCTCCAGTCTTAAATCCCAACCCCAGCGGATCACCCTAAAATCTCAGGGCTGATCGATCGTCCCGGAAGACCGATCTAGACCGCAGACCACAGCCAAATCGAGCGAATACACCAAATAGACCCAGGGCTATCCGTCCGCTCTCAGTTTGGTTACAATTGGTTACATTCCCTAGTTGGAGCTTCGTAGCTGCCTGTGACTGCTGTTCTTGATCGCCTCGCTCTGGATCGACACACCTGGACCTGGCGCGATCGCACGATTCAGTACGCCGTTTGTGGTGAAGGCCAACCCCTGTTTTTAATTCATGGCTTCGGTGCTTCGATCGGCCATTGGCGGCATAATATCCCCGACTGGAGCAAGGCGGGATATCGGGTTTACGCGATCGATCTGCTGGGGTTTGGTGACTCCGAGAAAGCTCTAGTGGACTACTCCCTCGAACTCTGGTGTGATTTAATTGCAGACTTTTGGGACGAATTAATTCAGACGCCAACGGTTTGGGTGGGCAACTCGATCGGAGCCCTGCTGGCATTAATGCTGGCCGCCGATCATCCTGAAAAAACGCGGGGAGCCGTGCTATTAAACTGTGCGGGAGGTCTCAACCATCGCCCCGAGGAGTTAAACCCTGTGCTGGGTTTCATTCTCGGTTCCTTTGCCAAAGTCGTCTCCGCGCCAATCATCGGGAGCGCCCTGTTTGAAGTGGTGCGCCGCCCGTCGCAAATCCGCCGGACGTTACACCAGGTGTATCGCAACACCGCCGCGATCGATGATGAACTGGTCGAACTGCTGTATCGCCCCTCCTGCGATCCCAATGCTCAGAAAGTTTTCGCGACCATTTTGACCGCACCGGCAGGCCCTAAACCCGAGGAACTGTTACCGCGTGTGACCTGTCCGTTGCTGGTGTTGTGGGGGGAAGATGATCCCTGGACGCCGATCGATGGGGCTGACCTGTATCGCACCTGGAGCGGGAATGCGATGATCGATGTGATCGCGATTCCGAACGCGGGTCATTGTCCCCACGACGATCGTCCGGAGGTCGTCAACCGTCACGTCTTGGATTGGCTAGCGCACCTCATCATCTGGGATAACCACGCCCATACCGATGATGATCTCCCAGCCTTAATCCCCTAGATTAGACCATTGATACCTTGATAAACCGATCCCGTGTCGGCTGTGCTTCTTCGATGAAAGTCACCAATCTGCATCACATTCCCACCACCGGTGTATCGCATAACCCCAGTATTCGTAAGCAGGTCCTGCTTCACAACGGTGATCTGACGAATCTGACAAATTTTGCGCAGGCACGGTTTGCACCGGGAGAGGTCGCGGCAGCCCACGCCCACGCGGATATGAGTGAGGTATTTTTTGTGGAGTCCGGGTCGGGAAATATCTGTGTGGATGGGGTGGATGTGGCGTTGGTGCCGGGGGTCTGTGTGGCGATCGCGCCCCACGAGGTGCATGAGGTAAGCAATACG
>RDYZ01000371.1 GCA_004293855.1 Oscillatoriales cyanobacterium
AGTCGAGATACAATTTCCATCATGGCTGATACTGGAATGCTTCAACTCTAGTCTCAGCCTTTCTTCTACTCTCTGACAACCCCGTCGAACTCACGTCGATCAAGCCTTGGCATCAGGGTCAACCTGGGGAGATTGCCAGCACTTTTCCAAATGCGTCAACAAAGCACAGCGGGGCGCGGTCACCTGTTGGATCACACTCCAAACCTGGATCGCATCGGTGCAATTTTTAATGCACACGCGCAATCGTTTCGCATGACAGGCTTCGCAGCCGATCGCCAGTTCCCGCAATCGCTGAGTAATGGACAGGCGATCCACAGGAGTCAGCATTAAATCGTTAAACCAATGGGCAGAAGGGCTAATAAATTCCATCGTTCACCAAGACTTACTAATAGTTTTTTGCATTAAGGATCGAAAAGAAAAAACCAAAAAAACAGCGGGATGAGGAGCCGACGGTGAGATGCGGTGACATCACCCCGCTGCGAGGATTGGATTTGTGTGGTTTATTCGTGGGTTTATTGAGGATGTGGATCGTTCAGATGGCAATCATCGGAACGAAACAGAGCTTTCGGTCGAGCCGTTAGTTAAGCCGTTAGTTAAGCCATCAGTCCAACCTTCGGTCAGATGCTGAGATCAGGCAGAGTTCAGACTGAAGTTAAACCAAATAAGCCAAAAATCCCTAGCCGACAAATGCCTGTGTCAGGCTGTCGTGGGCGAGGAAATGGCTAGCATGGGCGGCGCGGTCTTCCGTCTCCAGCAAGATTTTTTCGTAGAGATAACGGGTGGCACGATCGCCCAGGCTTTCCGCTTGGGAGGCCAGACGGCGCAGGGCTTCGAGCAGGGCTTGCTCAGCTTTTAGATCCTGTTCGATCGATGCACGCAACCCAAAAACGCCATCATCCTCCGGCGTAAAACAGCACAGCTCCGCCAAACGCGCAAACGACGACACCGGCACACCGCCGAGGTTATTCACCCGTTCGCCGAGTTCGTGAACGTAGCCGCGCACTTCATCCGCACTTTCACCAAACCACTCGTGCGCCGAATAAAATTCGCTGCCTTCGGTCACAAAATGGTGTTTTTGGTACTGGATATAAAGCGCCTGGAAGCTAGCCAGGGCGACATTCATCCCCTCGCACACCGTCGAGGTAACCGACGTATCGAGGAGGAGGACGTTATCCGTCACACTACCCCACGCCAAAATCGGCTCTGCAATCGTAGTCATAGAAAACTCCCAAGGAAATGACTTAGCCAATTGGACTCCGAGGTTTGGGGTTTTCCAGCCTGGGGATCGAAGCTGACCCGGCCACCACCGTTATCGATCAGGTTGACCTCTGATCCCACTGTGAGATCGCCAAACTGACCGATATCCGGCGACCAAAACGCCAGATCGGGCCGTCCTGGAATCTCAAACACGCAGTAAAAACGCTCACCTTGGGGCGTTGACATCCGTTCGATCGAGCGCACATGAGCGCGTAAGGTGTTGAGCATGTCTCAATCACTCCTAAATAAAAAGATTCTCAATTAAACAGTGCTAAAAAACAGAACGATGAAATTTTGGCTCTGTTTTACTAGCCCAAGTAGAACGTCTAGAACGTCCGTACAAGCCTGACAATGGGCTCAGGGGATCGATCGCAGGCTCATCGGTCAGCCCTGATGATCCTGGCATGATGTCAGCCTGACGGAAGCTTGACCGCACGGAGTCCTATGGCATTGCAAATTAAGATAAACGCACTTCGCTCTTTTTGCAAGTCATTCTCAGTAAGAAAAAATAAGCTAACCTCGGGCGGCGGTTTACCGTTGGCAACTCCAGGGTTTTAGATGCTTGACGACGTGAGTTCGACGGGCTAGAGAAGAGAGTGTGAGAGAGCAAGAGCCTCAATATCAGCCTTCTGAAGATTGAGAGAAGGCTTTTTCTCAGCGAAGG
>RDYZ01000372.1 GCA_004293855.1 Oscillatoriales cyanobacterium
TCTGTACTCTCTATCGTCGCGCAAAATCTTAAAAAAATCTAAAGCGACCTCAAAAAACGTAACCAAAACCTAGAAGCGGGACAAGTGGACACGCTAGGCTTAAGCCTGATTTTGAGCGTGCAGCGGGAATAGGTGGCTTCATGGTGGCTTCTTCGGGAACGACGGTAACGGTGGATGTGCTGGTGGTGGGGGATGGAACCGGTGGCGCGGCGGCAGCGATCCAGGCGGCGCGGCGAGGGGTGTCGGTGGCGATCGTCACGGAACAGCCCTGGTTAGGCGGGATGCTGACCAGTGCGGGGGTCTGTGCGCCGGATGGGAACGAGCTGGAATGCTTACAGGTGGGGTTTTGGGGGGCTTTTTTACGAGAGCTAGAGCGGCGACAGTCGGGCGGCTTGGATCATGCCTGGGTGAGCTTTTTTACTTATAACCCACGGATTGGGGCGGAAATTTTTCGCGATTGGGCGGCGGAACTGGAGAATTTGCGCTGGATCGTCGGCGATCGCCCGCGTCAGGTGGTGCGGCAGGGCGATCGGGTGGTGGGCGTGGAGTTTGAGCGTCATCGCATTGAAGCGGCGATCGTCATCGATGCGACCGAACTCGGCGATCTGTATGCCCTCGGCGAAATTCCCCACCGCTGGGGCTGGGAGTTGCGTGACGAATTTCACGAGCCAAGCGCTCCATTGGTGTTAACGCCTGAACACGATCGCGAGGTGGTGCAGTCCCTCACCTGGGTCGCCATTTTGCAAGACTACGGCTCCGGTAATCGCGCCCCCCAGGTGTTCACCGACGATGCAACATTTGACCCCAGCTTATTTCAGTCAGCCTGGGCGAGCCACGGCGCGGCAAAATTCCTCGATTATGGTCGCCTACCAGAGGATCGCGTGATGCTCAATTGGCCGATCGCCGGGAATGATTACGCCACGGATCTTGATCGCCTGGTGGGAACAGACGCCGAACGATCGGCCTGTTTAGCAGACGCCCAGATCCACACCCTGAACTGTGTGCGTGACCTGCAAACGCGGCTCGATCCCCGCTACGGCCTCGCGACGGATGTTTTTCCACCGATAAAAGATCTCCCCGCTGGGTTGGCTCTCTATCCCTATTTTCGCGAAAGTCGCCGTTTGGTCGGTCTCCGCACGGTCTGCGAACCCGACATTTTGCCGATCGCTGGTGGCAACGTCGCCCCCCTACCCACCTGGAACGATCGCGCCGAATCGATCGCGATCGGCAACTATCCCAACGATCACCACTACGCCCACTTCACCCTACCCGTCCAGCCCAAATCCCTACGCTGGGGCGGGCGCACCACCGGGACGCCCTTCGCCATGCCCTACCGTGCGCTCATCCCCGCCGCGATCGATGGGTTGCTCGCCTGCGATAAAAACGCGGCAGTGTCCCACGTGGCTAACGGTGCGACCCGGTTACAGCCGGTGGTGTTGGGCTTAGGACAGGCGGCGGGCATGGCGGCGGCGTTATGCGTCGAGCGGGGCTGTCAGCCGCGTGATCTCGATGTGCGATCGCTGCAACAGGCGTTAGTCTCTGACCCGATCGCCCCCAGTGCGATCGTGCCGTTGTTTGATCGTGATCCGCGATCGCCGGACTGGGTTGAAACTCAGCTTCGTTACGCCGATCAGCCCGACACCTACCCGATCGATGGTTATGTTGATGGCGATCGCAGCCCGATCGATCCGCCTTCTCGCTCCAACTCGATCCACCCCAAGAATCCCAACGCGATCGCCATTCGCGGCACATTCACCCGCCAGGGCGACAACGATTACACCCTGACCGATGCCCAGGGAAAACGCTGGCGACTGGTCACCCTTTCGACGGCGATTCACCACCAGCTACGCGATCGCACCAAAAGCCAATTGGTCGGGCGTGGCTACCCAAATCGCGCCGGGGGCTGGATTCGCTTGGT
>RDYZ01000373.1 GCA_004293855.1 Oscillatoriales cyanobacterium
TATTCCCCTTCATTTAGGCTGCAATTTCGCGCCACATCAAACACAATGCCGCGTTTCGGGGTTGGGACGTCGATCAGATCGGGGGGGTGGCCGTCACGATTGAACGAGGCGAGCTGATACAGTCGCTGTCCGGCATTGACGATCGTACCGACCAAGGGGCGTTGGCTCAGGGTTCCACCACGGGGGGCGTAATAGTTGACGAGCTGCGATCGCTCGAACCATTGGGTGTGGTGGGACAGGGTTTGAACGAGGGGAAATTTTGGCAGGTCAAGCACGCCTTTGGTGACCAGGTAGTTTTTAATGCCACGCAGGCCGCGATAGATGGCGTCGGGGTCGGCGTCCATGCCGGAGCCAATTTCGAGGGTCCACGCTTCGATATCAAAGACGATCGGGCGATCGAGTTTACGGAGTTCACGCTCTAGGGCGAGCCAGGGCTTACAAAAGGCTTCGTCAAAGGCATCGCCATCGTACTGGTGCATCAGAATGCCGTATTTCAGCAAAAAAGCGTCGGCACTGGTCTGACGATCGTGGAAGCCGAACAGGTGGTTAACGGCGAGGTTGCTGCTGCTGTGACAGTCGATCACGTAGTCGGCATCCAGACAGAGATTCTGAAGCTGGTAGCGGTAGCGCTGCTCGAAGGGGAGGCCGTGGGGGGTGTGGAAGGCGTCGGCGATCGCAGCAAAAGCGTGGCGAATCCGCTGGCGAAACTTGGAAATGAGGTAATCCGGGTGATCGGTGTAATGCTGGGCGGCAAAGGCGGCGATGCTGCACTCCTGGGGATGGGCAGCGGCGTGTTTTTCGTAGTCCCAAAAAATGCGGTTCCAGTCGTGGCCGGTGTAGGGGTTGTAGCGTCCGCTGGAAAAGTGGTGCGATCGCTGGTTGGCGGAAAACGGGTTGCAGTTGGGCACGATCCAGATTTCGCCCTGTAGTTGCGCTGGGTCGAGATCGCACAGCAGGGCGATCAGTTGCTGCAAGACCACATTGCCGGAAACCTCCGCGCCGTGGAGGTTGGACTGAATGTAAACTTTTTTGCCGGGACGATCGCCGCGAAAGCGATAGATCTGGAGGCTGAGGGTGTCGCCGGAGGCCAGATGCGCGATCGGGCGGGTTTCAATATCAGGGATCACGATCGATAAAAATGCGGGGTGGCGTGAATTACCATTCGCTGGGATTGAGTTGTCCCAGTACCCAGGTGGTGTATGTACCGATCGGACTCCACAATAGGTAGGGAGCGAGAAGAGCAGCGGCGATCGGTGACAGCGAAAAAACGGTTACGCACAGCATGGCACATAACACCAAACCTGTGCCGCCAATGATCGTACCCACACGCAAGCAGCGGGTTTGGCACATGATCGATGTGTAGGCCAGGGTGGTGAGTTCCAGGGCAAGATAGTAGGCCATCAGCCATCCGGCGGTCAGGCGATCGGGGCTGGCATTCCAGACGATCGTGGCGGAAGCCGCAGCACAGATAAAAATCGTCGTCCAGATCAGCGGGATCAACCGTTCAAAGGTGAGCCAGGTCGGGCGTTGCAACTCCCGAAACCAGCGATATTCCTCGCGTCCCAGGCCGAGACCACTGAGAAACACCAGCCCGATCGTGACCGATCCAATCACAGACCAGGCGGGGATCAACCATAGAAAAAAGGACAGCGATCGCGTTGGAGGCGCGTCGGGGCGGGTGGGGTAGCGGCTAAAGGGGGCAAAAATCATCGGCTAAGCGGCTGGACGAGGGCTGAACGGCTAAACGGTGGAACGAGTCGGCGCAGGACTCATCCAAGCAAACACGCACCAACCCACAGCGGCGAAACCTAACGAAGTGAGTCGGGGCGTAACTGCACGATATCGAATTTCAGTAGATAGGTCAGGGTGAGGTAAACCCGATGGCGCAGGGTGTGGGAGAACGAGACGATCGC
>RDYZ01000265.1 GCA_004293855.1 Oscillatoriales cyanobacterium
AGGGTAACGGCGGCTTGATCCTTGGCGGATAATTTGGGGATTTGGTCACCGATCGGCCAATCAATACCGATGGCCGGATCGTTCCACAGGAGCGATCGTTCGTGTTCGGGTGCGTAGTATTCCGTCGTTTTGTAGAGAACTTCCGCCGTTTCCGAGATCACCACAAACCCGTGGGCAAATCCGGCGGGAACCCAAAGCTGTTTTTTATTTTCTGCACTCAGTAAGCAGCCGACCCACAGGCCAAAGGTGGGCGATCCTTGGCGAATATCAACAGCAACATCAAAAATTTCACCCTGTCCCGCCCGCACAAGTTTGCCTTGGGGGTTTTGGATTTGGTAGTGCAGTCCGCGTAAAACCCATTGGCTGGATTTGGAGTGATTGTCCTGAACAAAGGACACGGTAACACCGGTTTTTTCACAAAAGACGGCGTGGTTAAAACTTTCAAAGAAGAAGCCACGATCGTCGCCAAACACCTTTGGCTCAATAATTTGGACGTCGGGAATAGCGGTGGGGGTAACCTGCACGATCGTATTGCGCTCCAGAACATTGACACCTGGGATCATCGGCCACCGGCCTAGCGGTGCACAAGAACCGCCAGATTGGAGACACAACCCAGAAATTTTGGTTCACACCACTTTACATGAATGGGATCACGGGGGGTGCGCGATCGACCCCGATCGAGATCGGCTTGGGTGATGGGTGCGGCAGCGGCGATCGTCTCGGTGACGCTGCGGCTAACGATACGGTGTAGATCGCGCTTGGAGAGCAGGCGTAGATTGGCCTCCTGTGCCCAGAAGTTGAGGCCGAGCCGCCGCAAAATCCAGCGGTGAGCAGCACGGGGCAACCAGTGAATTAGGGGGAGTTTGGTGTGAAAGTCGAGCCAGTGATAGCGGTTGGGGGTGGTAAGACAGACCTGCGGGGCGATCGCCAGGAGATCGCGGCAATACTGCACCTGTTGGTAATCGTTGCCCACATGTTCGATCGTGGCGGACGACAGAACACAGTCGATCGGCGGTAGGGTGTCGGGGTTCGGCGGAAAGGCCGCCACGTGTAAACCGGGAAAGACAGTTGCGAGATGGTCGATCGGCTCGGGTGAGGTGGCGTACACCGTCGCACCATCGTCGAGCAGCCATTGAATAAAACAGTTGCTATCGCTGTGCTCGGTGTCTGGGGTGGAGCCATGATCGAGGATCGTTTTGCCTGCAACGCCACCGATCTGATCGCGAAACCAGTCGTACATTTGCCGCCGGACCCGTAGCGAGGCTTGCATCCGGAGCCGATCGATCCAGGAGATCCGATCGCCGAAATAATCAAACGCTTTAACGTCCGGCAGGTTACGGGCACGTCAGCAGCATAAACGGAGTGCCGCAATTTTAGCCGCGATCGCGTTCAGCACGAACGGTTTGGGCTGGAATGACCTCAATTTCGCACACGTCTTCGGCGGCTTGCAGGTAGCGATCGATGGTACTAAACCAATTGCCCCACAGATCTGCCCCGCGATCGCTGGTCAGCACACGGTTCACCAGATCAACCCAGGCGGGATCATCGGTGGGTAGCAAGACACCGTAGGGACTACAGGCCAGGGGAGCGTCGGGCGATAACTGGTAATCTTCCAGGGATTGTCCTGCCAATGCCAGTTCACCAATCAACAGCAAACTGTCAGTGGCAAAGGCGGAAAGCTGACCTTGCAGCGCTTCGATGCCGCGTCGGATGCCACCGCTCCCGGCGAAGGTTTCGATCGTGGCGTTGGGATAACGATCGGCGATGATGCGAGCGGTGACGGAATTACGCAAAGCACCCAGAACGATCGTGGCGTCGCTGGGTTCAGGGGCGGCGGACTCCCAGAGGTGTTGCGATCCCCGAGGACTGAGGAATTGAATCCCGGTCACAAGAAACGGCTCCGAAAAGGTAACCCCTTCGATCGTCTGGATCGTATTGGGGCCACATTCGAGCTGTACGGTTTGCGATCGGATCAGGTCAAAACGGGTGTCAAGCTGACTTTCCACAATCTCGATCAGGGGACGACGGTTGAGATCGAGTTCTGTCACAAGGGCGGTGGCGATCTCGTGAATCAGATCAAGGCAGTAGCCATCCAGGCGACCATCTGGATAGCGAAAACTGAGGGGAACCGCACGACTGGCGATCGCCACGCGGAGCGTACCGGTCGTGCGAATTTCATCCAGTACGGGGGTTGCGGCCTGCACATCGCTCGCCACTAGGCCGGTCACCGTACCGGTGATCAGCGTCATCAAACCGACAGCAGTGGCGATGGGAGGGGCGATCATCATACATCGGCTCTCCGGTCGAGTCGTGGATCAGTTCGCTCTTGAGTTTGCTCTGGGGTTCGCTCGTCAGTTCGCTTCACGGTTCAATTCTCAGTTCGATTGACGATCGGCGGGATGATCGAGTTGACCATCGGGTTAGCCTCGAACAACGGTTGGGTCAACGCGGGTCGAAGTTAGGCGGCAGTTTAGCTTACGGTTGACGTTCTGGCTTCCAGGCCACATCTTCCGCATCCGGGATCAGCGAATCGATCGCGGTATCGTCGGTGTCGTGGCTCTTGGCTTGGTGCTGCTGATCAAACACCATAAGCGCCGTACGCCACACCTTCGTATTCCACGATCGCCGCGAGGCGCTCGTTTAAATGACGAATCCGTTCATTGCTCACACGCTCCAACTTTGCCTTACCTTCCCAGGTGGCCGCTTTGCCGCCGTGGGGCAAAATTGACTGAACCACAACCTCCGCGTCGGGATGAATCCAGAGAATGTCCTTCACGATCCGGCGCTGCTGTTCGAGCAAGGTATCGTCATCCATGCCACGCACGAGGTCATTGATACCAATCATGACAAAGATCTTTTTGGGGTTCGTATCGTCGAGGAAGGTGAGGCGATCGTACAAACCTTGGGTGCCTTCGCCCGAGATCGATTGATTTAACCACGTGGCTTGGGGGGGGAGCAGAGCCTTGGGGAACCATTGGGAAATTGAATCCCCCGCGAGCACGTACAGCGTATCCGGCTGGGCTTCGGCGATGTCGCTGGCTTCACGCTGGAGGATATCGAGCCAATCTTGATAGGAAAAGTGGCGCTGGTGGGCGGGAGCGCCTCGGGCGATCGCCATGCTGCGTGAGTCCATCCGTTGGCGATCGTCACTATTTTCAACGTATTCCACCACGGTGGCGGGTGCGTCATAGTCCACAAACAGCCGATCCCGAATGGTGGCGATGCCCCAGATTGCCACAAAGACAAGGTTTGCCGCGAGGGACGCCAACAACCAGGGAGAACGAAACTGGGGATGGAATTGGGGTAATGCTCCCACACTGGGGGTGAAACCTACGCGACTGGAGGAGCGTTGGCGTCGCGGGGAGGATGTCAGCTTCGAGGGGTTTTGCACGATCGAACGGAAGAACTCAAGCACAATGGGTCAATCTGCACTCGATCGTACACTGTCTCGCCAAGCTTCGGTGGTTGATGCTGGGGGAATGGAGTTGATGGCACAGGACGAATAACGAAAACATCGGGGTCAAATCTGGGCGAACCGAACCCGGACTTGTTCTAATAACCGCATGTCATCAGTTGAAAACGACATAATAAAAGCCGGATGGTTGAGTGCATCACGATCGTGTGGGCTCAAGGTGTGACGCCTGCGGTGAACCCGTCACCGGTCACAGTGGAGGATAGAACCCGACCACTTGCCTGAGCCCAGGCATCGCTGTAGCCTCACCCTCGGCAAGGCAAACCCAAAAAAACGACGGCGTCCCAACGATCGCCGAAATCAACACCCCAAGCATCACACCCCAAGAATTGGTGGACTTACGTTATGAAACGCTTCGAGCTGTGGACAGGATTATGGGTTCTAACCCTCAGTGTGGTACTGGGCTGGGCTCCGATCGTTTTACCGGAAGCTGTACCAGGGGAGGGGGGAGATGACACTCCGGCCTCGGTTGAGGGGGACGCGAGCGACGAGGGCAGCAGCGAGACCGACGCAGCCGCAGAGAGCGAGGTGACAGAGGAGACGGGGACGGAAATGTCGGAGGAGGAGGCGTTTGATCTGGCGATCGAGGATACGGATAAACTCGATGGCTTAATCACCTTGTACTACAACCAAGAGAAAAACACAGTTTTGGCGGAGATTGACCCCGATCAACTGGATCGGCTCTATCTCCTCGTGGTGACCCTATCGCGTGGCATTGGCGAATTGGGTCTGGTGAATGGTATGCCGATGGGGGATTTCACCTTTCAATTCCAAAAGCGTGGCGAAAACATCCATCTGGTGCTCCCCAATGTTAATTTTCGCTATGACCGTTCCGGCGATCGTGACATCAATCAAGCGATTCTCGATCGATCCTTTAGTGATTCGACGCTCTACGCCTTTCCGATCCTGGCAACCCATCCCGATCGGGATTCCTACCTCATTGACCTAACGGATTTACTGGTCAGCAGTGATATTTCTGGATTTCACGGCTGGATTGAATTTCTCGGTTACACCTTAGATAGCACGGCGTCCTATTTGCAGTCGGTGCGTACATATCCGCAAAATCTTGAGTTTGAATCGATCATGGGGTTCAGCGGTGAACCCTGGATGTCACTCGAAACCATCCCGGACTACCGCCATTTTTCCCTTGGTTTTCGCTACAGTCTGTCGGAACTGCCCGACAATCCAGATTTTCGACCGCGTCAAGCTGACAACCGCGTGGGCTATTTTCTCTCGGCCTACCAAAACTTGGATGAAACCCGTGAACCCGATCGATTCGTGCGGTTAATTCAGCGCTGGAATCTCAAGAAACAAGATCCCGAAGCCGAACTCTCACCGCCCGAACAGCCGATCGTCTTCTGGATTGAAAACACGGTTCCGCTCGAACATAGACAAGCGGTTCGGGATGGGATTTTGTCGTGGAATGCTGCCTTTGAACAGGCCGGATTTATCAATGCGATCGAAGTGCGGCAAATGCCCGATGATGCGGACTGGGACCCGGAGGATGTGCGCTACAACACCGTCCGCTGGCTCACCACAGCCAGTACGGACTTTGCCGGAATTGGCCCCTCGCGGGTGAACCCCCTCACCGGCGAAATTCTCGACGCCGATATCTTAATTGACGGTGATATTGCCCGTTTGGCTTCGTCTCAAGTGGCGGCCTACTTTGGCGGGGAGGAGCTGGGCCTTGAACGTATGGCCGCCGATCTGTTCACGCCCCGATCGTCGGCTCAGGGACAACCCTCACCGGTCAACGCGGGACTACCGATCAATCTGACACGGCTCCAAGCCCGCTGCCAGGGTGAACAGTGCCAGCGTCTGGCGGAAATTCCGGCCTTTGTACCGCGTGGCTGGAGTCAACGTAGCGGCTTAAGTAGCCTGTGTAATGTGACGAATCCCCAGGCGGCGATCGGTGCGATGGCTCTGCCCTTACTCCAAGGAACCTTGCCCTATCGTGAAAACTTCGATGAGTACGTCCGCCAATACATTACCCATGTGGTCTCCCATGAAGTGGGTCACACCCTCGGCCTGCGCCATAACTTCCACGGCAGTACCCATCTGGCTCCGTCAGAACTCAATGATCCGGCGATCGTGGCGGACCGGGGGTTAATCGCCTCGGTGATGGATTACACCCCGGTTAATATCGCTCCCCCCGGAGTGAATCAGGGCCAATTCTACGCGACGGAGATTGGTGCTTACGATCGGTGGGCGATCGAGTACGGCTACCGCGATTTTAGCCATCGAACCCCAGCGGCTGAACGTCAGGCACTGGATGCGATCGCCAATCGTGCCCAAACGAACCCAGAATTCGCCTACGGTACGGATGAAGATGCCTGGATTGGCAGAGATCCGGAGATCAACATTTTTGACATGAGCGATGATCCCGTCGCGTTTGCCAAAGCCCAGTACGACAATGCCCGACTGATGTGGGATCGGCTGAATTCGAGCTATCCCAATGCCAGCGGAGCCGCTGAGGAACTGCGGGCGCGTTTTGATCTCATTTTGGGGTACTACTTCGGGCAAACCTCGATCTTGCTCGATCAGATTGGTGGCCAATCCTTTACCCGTACCGCCCCCGCGACGGGCGATCGCCGTGTACCCCTCACGCCCATTGCCCGCGATCGGCAACTGCAAAGCCTTGATCTGATCATGGACTACATTTTTGCGCCCGATGCCTTTGAGTTTGACGCCGATTTACTCAATCGTCTGGTTCCTTCCCGCTGGTCTCACTGGGGTATGTCGTGGTTCTCGCCGATTGAATACCCCGCCTTCGATCGCATTGCATTTATCCAAGCCGCAACCCTGTCTAGCCTGATGTCGCCCGATCGTCTGGCAGAACTGCGCGAAATCGAGTTTAAATCGGCACCGGGGGCGGCGCTGACCCTGCCGGATTTGTTCGATCGGCTTGATCAGACGATCTGGAATGAAATTCAGGCGGCCATCCCCAATAATGTGACGAGTCTACGCCGCGAACTCCAGCGAACCTACGTCAAGCTCCAAGTGGACATGTTACTGGAACGGGTCGAAGCCCCCGAAGATGCCCGCACCCTGGCACGACGTAGCCTCAAACGCACCCGCGATCGACTTGAAACCGCTTTGAATCGATCCAGCCAACTCGACACCTACACCCAAGCTCACCTCGAAGACACCAAAATCCAAATTGACCAAGCGCTCAACGCCGTACGCTTGACCGATCAACCGGAGTTCAACCCGTTTTCCCTCTTCGGGTTTTAGGGGGTTACCCTGGGCAGGCGGAACCGGGCTCGCTACAGCACAGGGTATCGTGATCCTAATTGTCCTGTGCCGCGACGATCCTGGCTCGTTGCCTCCGTTGTGCAAACCGTCGTCGGCCTCCTCGTTCCGTCCTCTAGCCTATGCCTTCCCCCACACGCAAAGTCCGTCGCCGCGCTTCACTCTGGTTTGAGCGGGTTCTAACTGCGATCGCCGCTGCGGATCTCGGCCTTGTTGTTTTTGATCTGAGTTACATTCCCTGGCGGGATTTCTACGTTCTGAAACTGCCTGCGGCTCTGCATGAAACCTACGATCGGATCAAAGGGATCGAACCCTATCGGGATACGCAGCAATATATTAACCGTGTTGAAGATCTCAAAATCCAAGTCGCCCTCAGCGGCCTAGAATCTCCACCAGTGGAAGCGATTCTTGTGGATTTGCGCCAGCGTAGCATCGACATGATCGAAGACAATCCGTTTCAGCTTGCCAATAAAACCGGCAACCTCGAACGGATTAAAAATCAAGTGCGTGCGTACATTGGTAAAGAATCCGCAAAAGATGCCTTTCAAATCTTTTGGTCGCAGAACCATTTAAAACAAAATTGGGATGCCTCGATCGCCTTTTATGAGCGCAACCTACAACCCAATTTACGAACCAATTACTTTCGTCAAATTGGGGAAAATAGCGAATTTATTGATCAGTTTTGGCGACTGGATAGTATTTTTATCGCCTTCTTTAGTGTGGAATATCTCGCACGTACCTGGACCATTTCCCGTCGGCTGGGCATTGGCTGGCGTGAGGCGATGCTGTGGCGCTGGTTTGATCTGTTTTTGCTGTTACCGGTTTTTCGTTGGCTGCGGGTGATTCCCGTTATGGTTCGACTCGATCACGCAGAAATCCTCGACTTATCGCCTCTGCAACGCCAGGTCAGTGGCTTTGCGATCGCCAGTGTTGCCAGTGAGATCACCGAAACCGTAGTTATCCAAGTCCTGGATCAACTGCAAACGTCTATTCGACAGGATGCCATCCGTAGTATTTTACAAACAATTGAACAACAGCAAAATGCATACGTGGATATTAACAATGTTGATGAAGTCAGCGAGCTGTCAAAACGTTTGATTCAGGTTAGCGTTTATGATGTTTTACCCAAAATTCGTCCAGATCTTGAAGCCCTTTTAAATCACACAATTTTTAGCGCCGTTGAATCACTTCCGGCCTATCAAAACGTGAAATTTTTACCCGGAATGCAGGAGTTACCCAAGCGGCTATCCCAAGACATTGTCACTCAAGTGGTGGGATCGCTGTACGACGGTATGATCAACGCGATCGAAGATCCGATCGGCGCTGAACTCACCCAAAAACTCACCCAAAATTTTGCGATCGCCCTCAAGCTTGAAGTGGAAAAACCGATCAATCTGAATGAAATTGAAAATCTTCTGATCGACTTTTTAGAAGAGGCCAAGGTCAACTATGTGCGCCGTGCCAGCACGAATGATGTGGAACTCGTGGTTCAGGAAACCAAACGCCTGCGCGAAGCCGCTGATCGGCGATCGGCGTCTTCGTCTCTCTAGCCGTTTTCTTCTTGCTGTGATTACTGTACAATAAATCCGTGAATACGTTTGAACAAGCCCAAGCCGCCTACGCCACCTTTCTCGATGACATTTCGAGCCTCACCCTAGCGACCTGTAGCGCCGACGGCATCCCCAATGCCAGTTATGCCCCGTTTGTGATCGACGACGATCGCAATTTTTACATCTACATCAGTGGCCTCTCGACCCACACCCAAAATCTCGCCGCCACGGGCAAAGCCAGTATCATGGCGATCGAAGATGAAGCCAAAACCGCCCAAGTGTTCGCCCGCGCTCGCTTGACGTTTGAGTGTACGGCGCAGGAGTTGGAACGCGAAACGCCCCACTGGGAAGCGATCGCCGATCGGTTTGCCGATCGGTTCGGCAAAATTATCGATGTTTTTCGACCCCTAGCCGATTTCCGCATCGTCAAACTTGTGCCAGCATCGGGACGCTTCGTGATCGGTTTTGGCGCCGCCTACGATGTGAGCGGTGACCAACTCGATCAGTTGGTGCAGGTTACGGGCGAAGGTAAGGGACACGGGCGTTAGGCTCGCTCCACAGACCTCACCCGCCCCAGGGCAAGACGTCAAGACGGGGCCTCAAAACGAGACTGTAAGGCAGGACTTAGAACTGACGTAAAAAGCGAAGATCGCTAGCGTACACCCGCCGAATGTCGTCAATTTGGTGGAGAACCATTGCAAACCGTTCGATCCCGAAACCGGCGGCAAACCCGGTATACACATCGGGATCGTAGCCCACGGCTTTCAGCACATTCGGATCAACCATGCCACACCCGAGCACTTCGAGCCAATTTCCTTTCCAGCGCACATCCACTTCCGCGCTCGGCTCTGTAAACGGAAAGTAGCTCGGGCGAAAGCGAATTTCTACATCGCCAAACATTTGATGGATGAACTCACCGATCGTGCCTTTCAGATCCGTAAACGTCAGACCCTGATCAACCGCCAATAATTCCACCTGATGGAACACCGCCGAATGGGTGGCATCTACCGTATCGCGACGATACACCCGGCCCGGAGCGACCACCCGAATCGGCGGATCATTTTGCTCCATGTAGCGAATTTGTACCGGTGACGTGTGGGTTCGCAGCAGATGACCATTCGGCAGATAGAACGTATCTTGCATGTCCCGTGCCGGATGGTCTTCGGGCATGTTCAACGCCGAAAAGTTGTAGTGGTCGCTTTCCATCTCTGGCCCCGTGGCGACGGTGTAGCCGAGGCCCACAAAGATATCGAGGGCGCGATCGATAGTACTGGCAAGGGGGTGACGACGGCCCTGGGGACGCAGGGTTCCGGGCATGGTGACGTCGATCGTCTCGGCGGCGATCTGTGCCTGGATACGGGCAATCTGGAGCGCTTCGCGTGCGGTGTCTAGCGCCGTTTGAATCGCGGCTTTGACTTCATTGGTCAGTTTGCCGACTTTGGGGCGATCGCTGGGATCAAGCTTGCCCATACCACCCAACATTTTGGAAAGCTGTCCCTTTTTCCCGAGGTAGGCGACACGCAACTGTTCGAGAGCGTCGAGATCCGCCGCGTCAGCAATGGCAGCTAGGGCGGACTGTTGAAGGTCTTCGAGCTGAGTTTCGAGAGTGTTGAGCGTCATCGTCATCGTTCGGATGGGCGAGGGTGAGCGGGAAAACGGGAGGGGCTGTCCGTGGGTCAGAACCGAAACCTGAAGCCGTGATGGGTTGAGCTGTGGAGCCGGTTTCAACCATAACGACGTTCGCTATCCGGTTTAAATGTCTGAAGTTCTGGCAGACCTTAGTTTAATGCAGTTCAGGCCGTTCGCGGGTCCGATCGTGAGATCTGTAGCGACCGGTCGGCTGACAGACTGAAACAAGGGTCGTCATCCCTGGGCAATTCTGCACGATCTCTTTGATCGATCTGTAATCGACTGGTGGACGATCAACGATCGTGGGCGAAGCTGTAGCTATGCACCGCAAGCAATCGTCGGATCGTTGGCATCAACGGCATGGGCACACCAATCGCTCCAGCTTCCAGCGTACAGTTGAGGCTCGATCGACAGACCTGGATCATGGTGGCGAGCCAGTTCGATCGAGAGTAAATTGACGCAAGCCGTCACACCCGACCCGCAATAGACAATGACACGATCGGGGTCGAGCGCTGCGATCGCCTGCCAACGCTGCCTTTGCACCTCCGGCGGTTGGGCAAAACCCGTCTCATCGGTCACGCCATACCAAAACCGCTCGATCGCCCCTGGAATATGCCCCGCGTACGGATCGATCGGCTCAACCTCGCCGCGATAGCGCTCTGGACTGCGTGAATCGATGATTATCGTCGTGGTCGGATGGGTCGGGTCGATCGCGGCCCGCACTTGGTCATAATCCAGCGTCCACTGTGGCTGTACCTGGGCCGTAAACGATCGGGAGGAACTCGCGAACACCTCCGCAGGCATTGCCTCCAAGGTTTCAGAGGTCACTGGCAATCCCGCCGCAACCCATCCACCAAACCCTCCATCCAGGATGAACACGCGATCGTGTCCGCAGTAGCGCAACATCCACCACAATCGCGCAGCAAATGCAAACCGAGAATCGTCATAAACAAAGACATCTGTGACACCACACTCGATCCCCAGCCTCGAAAACGTCGCCTCCAGAGCAGTGATCGGTGGTAGGGGATGCCGCCCCCCTTTGCCATCTGGAGTGATCGGTGCCGCGAGATCTCGCTCAAGACTGAGATAGACCGCACCTACAATATGGGATTCTCGGTACTCAGACTCACCACGATCGGGATCTTGCAAACTAAAACGGCAATCCAGCACCACACAAGATCGATCGGGGTGAGCCAAAACTTGAGCCAGATCCTGCGGGGTAATGAGTGGAGATCGGGTCATGTGTTCGCCCAAATTTAAGGTCAAGTTTTGCTGTTAAACGGTTCACAAATTCCAAATGTTTATCGTCTATCTTAGTCCCCCAGTTCGTGTGACTTTTCTTATCGTCAGTTCAATCATATGTTTAGAACCTATCGAGAGCGTTGGGCAAAGTCATGGGCGTAGCCTTCGCACAGCGAATAACACGGTTTTTGAGCACATAGAACAGAGTCAATAGATCTCTTTCTTTAGTGAACTGACTATAACAGTTTGCTATGTTTAACTAACTCGATTGGGTGGCAGACTTCGCACTATTTTCCATATATTGAAGCGTTCTGAGTAAGCGAACCGAGGCATCATAGGAATCCTCAATTAACTCTTGACGTTCTTCTGGA